>JAUSPM010000214.1 GCA_030655675.1 Methanosarcinaceae archaeon
AGGCATTTGTCACAAAAGAGATCCTCGTTTCGTGGGGTTTTGACGAACATCTAATCCACATATTCTACTCAGGCCAGGGTTCCCATGTCCATGTTGCCGATCCTGTCTGCTGGACATTGAAAAAGAGTGCGCGGGAGTATAACCAGGAGATGTTGATCCAAAAACACGGTATTCCGCTTGATACTACCGTCACAACGGACGAAAAACGTGTACTCCGACTTCCGGGGACGTTAAATGGTAGTGTGAATCGTGCTGTTTTGAAAATATCCAAACCCGATTTTGATGTTTTGAAATTGGAAGATGTAGGTCACATCATCTCAACTTGATAATGGTTGGGAGAGTAGTTCACATCATTAGACTCGTAATACTAAGTATCATGAGTCTATTCATCAACCGCACTGAAGAATTTGAACAATCGGGGTGCTAGCAAGGCTCTGCACAAATTGTAACACCTGTCCAAATAACTGTTGGATTACTCTATAAGATGTATTTCAAACACTTTCACTCCGCTTGGCTCTGGTATATGTAGTAATAAGTCTTTTTATTATTGATTAAAATAGGTGGTTGAGAATACATGATCAAAACATACAAGTTCAGGATATATCCAACAACTGCTCAAGTTGAGAAAATGGAAAAAACCCTTGGTACTTGCAGGTTTTTGTACAATGATTGTCTTGCAGATCGTAAAAATGCTTACGAGAGGACTGGAATAACTGTTGGATATTATGATCAGCAGTATGAATTGAAAAATAGAGAAGGTATCAATATTCACAGTAAAGTAGCTCAGGATGTGTTAAGACGATTACAAAAAGCATATGACTCTTTTTTCAGACGAGTTAAAAATGGGGAAAATCCAGGATATCCACGATTTCAAGGTTACGATAGATACAATTCATTCACTTATTCACAGTCAGGGTTCAAAATTCTAGATAATGGAAAACTTCGTTTATCAAAAATTGGTGATTTGAAATTAATTCAACATAGAGAAATTGAAGGTAAAATCAAAACCATTACGGTGAAACGTGAAGGTAATCAATGGTACGCTTCGTTTTCTACCGAATTAAAAATTGAGATTGAACCAGTTGAAATAAAAAGCGCAGTAGGAATTGATGTTGGTATCAAAACACTTGCTGTGTTATCGAATGGCGAAGAGATACCAAACATTAAGACCACTAATAATTATGAAAAAAGATTGGCTAAAATCCAGCGCAAATTAAGCCGGATGAAAAAAGGTAGTAATAATCGAAAGAAACAAAAAGTAAAAGTTCAAAACATCCATAAAAAGATTAAAAATGTAAGAAACGATTACTTGCACAAACAATCTACGAAATTAGTTATTGAATGGGATTTGATAGTTTTAGAAGATCTTCAAATCGAAAACATGATTAAAAACCACAAATTAGCTAAAAGTATCGCAGATGTATCATGGAATAAATTTGCATCAATGATGAAATACAAGGCAGAATGGGCCGGTAAAGAAGTCGTTTTTGTAAATCCAAGGAATACATCAAAAACATGTTCAAATTGTGGTTATATTCAAAATATGCCACTTGAAAAAAGAATATATGATTGCCCAAAATGTAATCTGGTCTTAGATCGAGATTATAACGCAGCAATCAATATTCTGAATAGGGTAGGGACTACCCAAATGTCAACGCCTGTGGAGATGTTCGTTGGAATGTCCATGAATCAGGAAGCCCTGTGTGAAAGCGCAGGGTAGTTCACTTCTTATTCGTGAAGATTATGCAAATCACGGGAAAGACACGGGTGTTGCGACGCGAAACATGCTTGAAAATCGAATCAGTAGAAAAGCATACAACATTGAGGCACAGAAAGGGTTGGATATCAGAAATGGTATTCGAGATAAGTGACCTCTCTTCTTACCGCTATGCGGCGAGGAAGGGGTATTCTGCTTCATTCATACAAATCAAATTCAGCACCAAAAGGAATTTGTATGGGAATATTTGCACAATTAGACTCATAATACTAAGTATTATGAGTCTATTAATCCACCGAAACGAAGAACTTGAATTTCTCGAATCCGAATATGCAAAGGATTCGTCGTCACTCGTAGTGAACTACCCCTTCCCGACCTAGAAATAATTTCAAATGAAGCTTAGTATAGGGTTTTTTGGATTTGTAGTGTAAGTCCTTTAGCAATAGTTTTGAAATATTATTGTCATAACAATAATTGTTTCCACAATAATTTTTGATGCAATTTTCAGGTCATCTTGTCAAAATCATCCAGATCAAACAATAAAAACCCGTTCTGCTTTGCAAACTTTTCTGCCATATGTGTGAAACCGGATCTTGATATTACGGCAAAATATTCTTTTCGTTCTTTATTGTACCAATCAACAAATCTGGATTTCTTTTGCAGATCTTCTAAAACACCAACATCTGTCTTTTTATTCTTCCATTTGCATTCGCAAAATAAGATGTCTTTTGTCTTTTCGTTTAAGGCAACAATATCAATCTCATAGACATTTTTTCCCTTTTCTCCTTTGAATTTACCCCACTGTCTTCCAATCTTTCCAAAAACGAAAGGAAGTTTGTTTGATCTGTTTAGTTCAATCAAAAATTGTTGTGAAATATCTTCAAATGGTTGGCCTATAAATGTATTAAGTTCTGCATCGATCATTTCCATTATGCGGGCGGTGTTACCGATCTCAAGTTCTGAATAGTTTGGGTATATGTATTTGAACCAGAATCGGAAAAAATTGTCTCTCATCAGGTAGATGCTTTTTTTGCTTTTTTGCTTTTCTGTAACAGGTGTTTCTTTTTTTATGATATCCATGTCGTTGATTAAAACATTCAGGTAATAATCGATCGATGTTGTTTTTATGTCAGAACAAGATGCGATCTCGGACGATTTGGACACACCTTGTGAAATATGTTTTAAAATATTGAAGTAACTATGATTGTTTGATATTTCTGTTTTTATCAGGATCTCGGGCTCATTGTAAAGAACACTTGTTTTGGATAGCATCTGTTGTATATTTACTATGATGTCGTCGCTTTCAACGTCTTCGAGGTATTTTGGAGTTCCTCCGTAGATCGCATAAATTTCAATAAGTTTGTCTATGGGATAGTCAGGAAACCAATCTTTCAATGCAAAAAAATTAAATGGCTGAAAATTAAGTTGCCCGCTCCTTCTTCCATACAATGGGGATGCATGATCAAAGATCTTATGCATCATGCCAATTGATGAACCTGATACTATAAGGAACATTTTTGAATCTTTTCCATATTTATCTATGAATTCTTGTAATAGTGAAAAAACGCCTTTATTAATGTCAAAGAACCTCTGGAATTCGTCAAAGACAACTACTATTCGATTATCTTGTGAGTGTACAAAGAGATTTTCAAATATTTCATTCCATGAAGGTGCCCCTATGAAACTGAGTCCGAATTTTTCATGGAATTTTCGTGAAAGTTCAAGTCTGACATCCATATCATTAAGTTCGGGCACAAGGAAGTAATTGTAATTTGGTTTATTTTTTAAAAATTCCTGAATGAATCTGGTTTTTCCAAGCCTTCGCCTTCCGATCACAGAAATAAACCTGAAATCTTGTTTATCGTATTCTTCATTAAGATACGTCAGTTCGTTTTTTCGATTTATGAAGTCAGTTTTTATTGCCATAACAATTATTGTGTACACAATAATATTTAAACTATTTGTAGTGGTGAGCGTGACACAAAAGTTTTGCACCATCTGTGTGAAAAAATGAAATAATCTCAACATTACGCGAGTGAATATTCGATGAGTTTAACGGAATTTACGGACTGGAGCGGAAGACTCCTTCGTCGCTGTAAAGCGGCAGGGGGGGCAGTTCATGCAAATCACGAGAAAGACATGGGTGTTGTGACGTGAAGTATGCTTGAATTTCTCGAATCCGAATATGCAAAGGATTCGTCGTCACTCGTAGTGAACTGTCACCGGTTGGACATTGAAAAAGAGTGCGCTTGAGTTTACTCTGATGCATCACATGTAATTGAACATAAATTCTTTTATACTATTGTAAATATGCATACCCATCACCGGTTACGCAAAAAGCAGGAAAATGAAAAAGGAGAGACTTCGTATGCAGGAAATAGATACAAGGGAAAATCAGAGGGCAAGCAATGAGCAGGAGTGTATGCCAAAAAAGAAGAACAAGATCTTCATGAATGTTTCCATATCGGCAATTGTACTTGGTACGATGCTTGTAGGACTTATCATGTTGACATCTGGGTGTAGCGATATTTTGGATGGTTCGATGCTTTTTGAGCAAAAAACCATAAATAATTCAATTGGCATGGAGTTTGTGCTAATTCCTGCAGGTGAGTTCAATATGGGATCCCCATCAGATGAAAGGGACAAGGATGAGCGTGAAACTCCGTTACATACTGTGACGATTGAAAATGCGTACTATATGGGTAAGTACGAGGTCACACAGAAGCAGTGGGTTGAAGTGATGGGTAGTAATCCATCTCATTTCAAAGAGGAGACCCGTCCTGTTGAGAGAGTCTCATGGTATGATGCTCGTGAATTCATTAAAAAACTCAACGAGCTGGAAGGTACGGATAAATATCGCTTACCGTCAGAAGCCGAATGGGAATACGCTGCACGTGCCGGAACTACTACACGATATTACTTTGGAGATAATGAATCCGATCTTAGTGAGTATGCTTGGTATTATATGCACTTTTTTGATGAAACTCATCCCGTCGGTCAGAAAAAACCAAACCCATGGGGATTGTATGATATGTACGGTAATGTCGGTGAGTGGGTTCACGACGAATGGCATAAAACTTACAATGGTGCATCTTCTAATACCATTCCTTGGATTGGTGATGGTGAATCTAGACGTGTTCTTCGTGGTGGTGGCTGGACCACTGTTTCTAGGGGTTGCAGATCAGCGTCTCGCAGTTTCTTCGAAGCCGGTTATCGGAGCGGTGATATATATGGATTCAGGGTTGTTAAGGTGGTGTAGTCATTTTTGACTACATCTTTTTTACTTTTTTCATAGCCTCAATCACATCTTTCATATCCAATTCTACATAAAAGGTATACGTTATACCTTATACCTTATACCTCAAAAAAATAAAAAAAGTCCAGACAAACAATTGACTCAAAACATGAAGAGGTAGTCAAAGATGTCTGAAAAAGTAAATAGAACACCGCATCCGATATTCAACGCACATGCCTGTGATGAACAGGTTTTGATCCGGCCATTGTTAAATGCACGTCCGTTCGATGTGTACAGGGCAAGTAATCTGATCGAGAGGTTTGTATCCTCGGCGATCACGGAATCATCAAATCCAATCACGGTTACGGATTTTGATGATTTGGATTCGATGTATATCATCACCATGATAGGCAGATGGGCAGCCGCCACAAAACAATATTCACTGGTCGAGAAGAGATGTGCAAACATGTTTGTTTTGTTGCTTTTTGAATACATCAATACCAATCCTGCCGTGAAAATCGGTATTGTAAGATCGATGTTTGGTGAATCTGCTCACATGTCCGGAGATGTTACGATCCCAATCGCGGATGCACATGCAGGCATACCCGATATCCCGGACACTACCATAAAATCAAAAAGGGTTCATATCCCGATTCAGTCTTTCGACAAATTGATGCTCGAATCATTCTATCAATCGTATGAGTTTATGCTCAAGTTTTTCAAAAAAACAATTGATGAACCAACGAAAGTGCAGTTCATATCGGCATTATCTGGATTAACCAAGCAGATCAAGCACATTGCAGACTCCAAAGGTCCCTGGCATGTCTACGAAACACATGTCAACCCATTACATAAATTTGCCGTGGACCTCTTGCTAGATGATGTTCTTCAATCCGGGACGTTTTCATTTTCAATCGAACATGTTCGTTTGAAATTGCAGGCATATATCCCGCGTGCAAAGTGGGATAAACGTTTTCAGACCCACCTTCTAGATCTTCATCCTGATAGCCTGCTTGCAGTTTACAGGGCTGCATTAACGTCCGGGAAGATCCCTGAACTTCGCGCGGTGAATAATGATTCGATATTGTTGGAGCGTACTGTAAAGTTGCATCTGAATACCATTGGTGATCTTCAACAACTCAGAACATTTCCATGCATTGAGAAAGTGTTTTCGATAAAGAAATTGTCACATCCTATCAGGGTTGTAATGTTCTCTATGCTGCTATGGTTCTACAGTATTGAGGGGTGTCATGAAATTCTCAAAAACACGCTTCACGTTGATAATTATGATCACGATACTTCCGACAAACAATTGCGATCCCTGCTTGATAAGGACGGCATGCCCAGATATTTTCATGGGACGAAAGGTTTTGGGAAATTTTGTGTTGGCTATGATAATTGTGATCGATGCTGGTTAAATTCACTGAAATTCCCGGAAGAATATTATGAACGAAAACGCTCAGTACGGCGAAAAAATGGATATTAAAAATAAAAATGAGGTATAAAACATGTCAAGAATGTATACATTAGGTTGGAACAAGTACCCATCTGAATTGGATTACGCTGATATTTACACAGGATTTGACAATTCATCATCGTATTGTTCAAAAAGAAACCGGTCACAGATAGTCAATCCAGGCAGAGCAATACTCAAGGCATTGTATTACATGATCCCCGGAGACAATTGTCTCATAGAATCAGTATCGCGTGTAGATAAGTCAAATGATTGCATCCAGATCGAACTGAGATCTAAAACATCACCAGGCAATTATGTCCTGCATTACGAATACTCCGATGACGGATCAGCGCGCCTGACCCATGATTGCCCGGCCATAAACCCCAACAGGCACTGCTACCATTCCGTAATGGCACTGGCGATCGCTGACATATACCTCAATCCAAACGGCGCATTCTCAAAAGCATTTGCGGACCTTGTACATGGAATTGAGGACAACGATATTCACATTGGTTCAAAATACGTACTTGCACAGGATGAATTATACTACGATTTCCTTGATGGCATCATCCCATTTGACGATGACAAGCTTAAGATCGTAAAAGCAACCCCGGTGCAATTGCCTTCTATAAAGAACATATCTTTATTCGGTAGCGGGAGTGCGAATGTTTCTTTTAATCTTGATGTCAATGTTGACTATGCCAAATTATCATCAACGTTTAGTGATGCAATGGATACTATTTCACGGTATATGTGAGGTTTATTAAACTACCAATGAACTACCAAAAATTACCAAATTGGTAGTTTACCCCTTTATCTTCATTGCATAAATAATCATTATAAATCTGTCTACATTCTGATTTTATATGAATGACGTAGAAGATTGGGAATCAATGGAAGACGAGTTCGAAAAAGGTGCACTCGATGACTGAGTATTATAGCCACAAAGCCACGTGACCTACCGCCGTCTACAAGACGGCAGCCTCCTGCTTCACTGACGTTCTAACGAACATCTCCACAGGCGTTAATTCGGGCATGTCCTGCCCTACTTTCTGTAGTATATTGATTGCAGCATTAATGTCCCTATCCATTTCTAATCCACAGTAAGGACACTTGTGTGTACGTACTGATAGAGATTTTGGAACTTTT
>JAUSPM010000222.1 GCA_030655675.1 Methanosarcinaceae archaeon
TTCCAACTCATTAATTCGCAATGCTACAACACAACTTTATACCAGCTAAACAAATACGAAAAAAGAAATGTGTGCAAAAGCACACATCAAATTCAGTTGTTCTTAATATACTCGATCATCTTCGGGGTCAGAAGCGGTGCGATCTGCGGAAGCATGTTCGGCAGCAGGTTATCCATAGCCTTTGGCAGCAGGTCAGGCATCTGCTCTGTCATGTAATCCGGCATCGGAATGCGTCTTCCAACAGCATCGAGCATGGCAGGCATAACCTTTGGCATCAGCATCGGCATGAGCAGAGGCATCATCTTTGGCATGATAGGCTTCATCAATATGTCCATGCCTGGCACGTATTTTACGGTCTTCATCATCAACTTCAGGTATGATGGCATAGCATCCATCATCTCCGGCAACAATTCAACCATCAGATCCGTCATGTTCTCAGGCTTAAGGAGATATATCATCTTCTCGAACACTGCCCATGATTCCAGTGCAACTCCCGTAGAGTCCGGAATATCATATCCAAGACTGCGAGCCACAACGGTGCCCAGATCCTGAACATCGATAGGGATATTGCTCTTATCCGCAGTCACCCTCAACTGTACCTGGCAGCATGGGCACAGTGCAAGAAGCATGTCCGCTTTAACATCCATTGCTTCATTGAGTTTCACTGCACCGATCACATTTGCGACCTCAGGGTCATCGAGAAGTGAGAGCACAGAACCACAGCAATGTGCGCGTTCCCTGTTGTGTTCCAGTTCCCTGAATTCCACGCCCGGAATTGCCTTAATAAGATCTCGTGGAGGTTCGTATAATCCCCCTGCTCTTCCTGCATGACAGGAATCATGCCACGTAACTACCTTATTGAGTGGTACCTTGAACTTTGGAGTCAGCACGTCAAGGCGCTCTGCTGCAATTTCCGAGTAGTGTTTCACCTCAAAGTCGTAATCAATCCCAAGTTTCTCAGACCATTCCCTGTAAAAGTGATTCCAGATAAGCCAGCATGCAGGACATGATGTGATGACGGTCTTAGCCTCTCGCTTTTTCATGTTTTCGATATTCAATCTCATAATTCCTTCGAAAACATCCCACTTACCGGATGCAAGCATTGGAATACCACAGCATGCCTCTTCATTGCCCATATATGTGAATTCTACACCCGCCTCATCAAGAATGCGTGCTGTGGAAATTGCAATATCCTTTTCCACAAGAGACGCGGTACAACCTGCAAAGTATGCATAATCAGCAGTTTCCTTAATCTTAGGCTTAAGGTCTTCAGGAACCCATTTGTCACGTTCGGTCTGGTAAGTTGCCCAGATATTCCTCTCCTTAAGCAGACTTGCTGCCATTATCTCGAATGGTGGGAAAGTCATCTTTCCTTTATCTCCAACAAGGATATTCCTCATTCGTAACCAGTCCGGTTCAACAGGCAGATCCAACTGACACTTACTGACACACGTCTCACATGTTGTACATGCAAGGAACGTATTGGTTTGTTCCTGATCGAGTTTATCCCGTCCTGCAAGGAATTCTTTTATAAAGAACCATTTTCCTCGTGAAGACTGGGATTCCCAGCCGCGTCCATAATACTGGTCACATTCACTAACACAATATCCACACTGGGCACAGGTGTAAGCATGCGAGATAATATCTCCCGGAATACCCTTTTGGTCCTTGAACTCCACATTCTGCTTTACGCCGGACATGTTGCCGACAAGACGTGTAATCGGCTCAAAAGCCTGTGCAAAGGAAAGCCCCGTTTTCAACAAACTCTTACCCGTAAGAGTTTCAGGGTTCATGATCCCTTTTGGATCGTTCTTCGCTTTGAACTCATTAATAGTCGCAAACCTATCGCCAAATACTTTGTCCGCCTGTTTTGCGAAATAAAGTCCTGATGAATATAATCTGCCCCCGTTCTTCTCTGCGATCTTCACAATACTAAGTGCGAGCGGGAATGCCAGATTGAACTTGATCGACAATTCGGAATGCGGAATAAAGCAAAGAAGAGCCACCATATTATCATTTGTAACCATACCTTCCATCAGGACCGGCAGGGAAATCTTGCGCTGGATCTCATCAATTACTTTGTCAACCGTATCAACAGGAACCAGCACTTCTGCTGGAACGAATGACGGACCAAGTCGTTTGACCTTCATTGACTTGTACCATTCGCTAGTCTCGTGCTGTGCGATCTCATCTGATAATACCTTTCCGCCAGCCTGCTCGATCACATTTTTAAGTTCACTGACATCCCTTGATTCTGGGTATGCGAAGTTGACGATATATGCTCTGGGAAGAATTGGGCGGTGTTCATCCACAGGATGTCCATGATGTGTTGCAGGTGGAGCCTGATTCTTCATGTTCGCAAAGTTCGGATTCAAAAATGAGATCGCCCATATTGGTATCTTTTTATCGGATACCGCTTTTAGAGCATTCTTCATTGATGATGCATCAGGGAATTTTGCGGATGTTGCAATGGTCTTCTCATACTTTCTAAGTTTGAGTTTGATCTGTGTGATGATACCTGTAGTTCCCATTGTACCGCTGATCTTGTCAAAGTCACCCCCGGAGAATTCTTTTACCTCTCCTGTCGGAAGTACGATCCTTGCGGATTCCATTGTTTCGTATGACCAGCCGTATTCATAACTTCCATAACCAATTCCGGCCTGTGCAAGCCAGCCGCCCGGTGTGGACGAGGGAGCACTTGATGGTACCGCACGAAGTGCCAGCCCCACACGTTCAAGTTTATTCTCCAGAAGTTCCCAGACAATTCCAGCACCGACTGTTGCGGTGAGGTTTTCCTTGTCTATCTCAATCACCTTGTTCATGGTGGTTACATCAGCAATCACACCACCTTTTGTGGCTATGACCCCGCCATAACCCGATGATGCACCGGCCCTTGGAACAATGGGAATCTCATATTTGTTTGCAAATTTAATGAGTTTGACTGCCTCGTCTTCACTGCTGACCTTGACAATTGCTGCGGGTTCGACTTTACCGAGCATTGGCTTGACAAGATATGGCAGTGTGCCTACATCATGTGTATAATAGTGGCGTTCACGTTTTTTGAAATTTACGCGCTTGTTGCCGAAAATGTCTGTTAGTTCTTCCTTTTGTTTTTCAGATAACTCAGAAACATATTTTGTCATATTTCTTCCGCCTTTTATATTTGATTAAAATTTTAATTTTGAATTTTCGATGTTAACATATGTTACCTAAAAGTATATCAATGTTTGTGCGGTTTAGGGATAACTACACAAAACATATTTTTTAATTATTATGCATGCCATATTCTTAAATGCCACAAAACACTACACGCAACGCTAAGCGATTGAAATAAATTGTACTAACTCATAAAATGAAATTGATATCAAAGCCCCCTTTGAATGAATCTATCATTAGCCCTTGAGTATATATTGGTGGCACAGTTGATGTAAATTTCCCTCCAACTGCGTAAATGAGATTTTTCTATCTGAAACTAAAATCAACACAACCGCCGCAGGCGGCGCATTCTCAACAAATGATTCATGAAAATTGCGCCTATAAATTGCGTCTAAAAATTGCGTCTATATATCTATAAGACAATTCACTTTGTCCCAGTATATATTTTATAAACATATAGTGCGAGTAAATCCGAGTATTGCGAGGATTTTCTCGATTAAATATGAAAATATGATTAATTTATCGATGATGCTGGGATATGCCGCCTGCAGCGGTTTGATTCGGCGTTAAAAATCATTAAACAAATACAAATCCGGATAAAAAAAGGAAAATTGAAGAAAAGAAAAAACACGTCCCGACCGTGAATCGAACACGGGTCTAAGGCTCCGCAAGCCCCAAGGATATCCTCTACCCTACCGGGACAACATGTTTTCACCCTTTAATATCGTTTCATATTATAAAGGTT
>JAUSPM010000256.1 GCA_030655675.1 Methanosarcinaceae archaeon
CCTAGACAATATGAGACAAGATCTGAGTGAGCAGGAATATAAAACTGCGCTTGAAGCATTAAAGAACAGCAAATCATAAGGAGCTGATTTCAATGAAAATCGATTTTATCCACTACCCATACGCTTTCACAAACGATGGTAAGCGAATTGACGTCAGAGAAATAGAAGGCCATCCCCATGTCGGAGTAGTTATTGAAATTGTTGGCGACAAATATCGCGTTGCTGGGATTTCAGATGAATCTGATTGTGTGAGTGGGGTTTGTCCAATTAAGTAAACTATCACAACAAATATCTGAATAAGATTATCATTCTCATTTGATGTCTTGTTTGATGCCAGGGCTGATTACTTCTTTTCTAAAGTTCATCTATCAGGCTCCAAAAGTCTACGTTCGAGACTCTCTACCAGTGACTTGCTAAGTCCTTCTCGGTGGGGTTCACACCTACTATTTGATGCGCTCTTATCTTGGCACACAGATAAGTGGTAAAGAATGTTAAAATGAAAATTTTCATAGAGTGTACATGTTGACTTAAAATGGTGGTGGAATTTTTCTTGCTATTAACCTTATAGCATTATAATAAGAATAGAAAAGATACTCTTGTAAATCTAAATCATCAATAATGATTTTTCCTGTCTCTTTATGTCTTATGTCACAATAATTTGAGATGTCAGTTAGGTATAAAAAATGCCCACTAAAGATTTCTGTTAACTTTTCACGATCAGAAGTAATATTTTTACATATTTCAGATATGCTTTTTCGTTTATCCATAGGATATGCCAAAGTTTTGGCTAATTCAAACGCATTAGCTATGACCGTTAAGGCGGTCTTAATATTTGCTGAATCTCTTGAAAAAAATAGATTAATTGCCTGTTGAACTTCTCTATTTAGTTTATCATCAAATGAGATGCTCTCACATTGGAGTCTACTATCAAGAATTTCATCATGATATTTTACAATTTTTCCTTTATCTAATTTAAATGAAATTCTGTTTCTCTGAAAGATATCATTCACTGTAACAGTATAGTCATATCTTCCTTTAGCAACATCAAATTTATTAGCATATTTCGTACTATAATAATTATCAAATTCATAATCTATAGGTTTTGACACATACTGAAAAACGAACTCTAACATGTCAAGTTGAAAGTCAGAACTCGGCAACGATGCATTTTTTGTTGTCAATTTATAAATATCGATTGAACTACCTAATTTTATTAACATTTCTTCTTCAAATTTGAAAATTGCAGTTGTATAAATATTGTCAAAAGTATTGAAATCGCCAAATTTTTCGAATAGATAATCGTCCGAAACCAATTTTCTTAAATATGCAAGATATGAATTCCAAAACTGCTGACTACAATGATCAGTATGAGAAGCTGGGTTATGTCGTTCAGAATAATACAATCTTGGCGCCTCCTTATCTTGAAATTTTATAATAATTAATTTAATTCAAATGTAAAAATCATACATCGATTTACCAAAATATGCTTATTGAATATTTCGGTTGAGTAGAGCATCTATCTCGCTAATTGTGAGCTATCATCTCGGTAGATCAAAGCAGCCATCTCAGTTTACAAAGCAGGTCATTTTAAATCATTGTTCCGTCGAATCAGAGTCACGCGCCCGATGATCTAAGGCCACTTCTCCGGTATTCAGATCCACAGCAGTGAAAGCATAACCAATTCACGCTATGAGTATCATTGATACGCACTTGGAGCCACGTTCTTTCATGGTCAGGTTTGTATATCCATATTTCTTTAGGACTGCTCAGTTATCCGAGATCGTTGCTCTCTTTTAACAAGATGGGTGCTCTGGTTTAGCGTGATGCCTTCTCTCTCTCTACGAAATACTCAGTATATGGTTCGGAATCATATCTACAACTCAACTTGTAGGTTGTTCTGTTCAAACCTTCAAGTATCTTCAACCATATTTAACTCACCACTTCACCTTTCACCCAAACGCACGCTCAACCATGAAAACGTTAGAGTCACGATCCGACATCTCCTGGCCATCGCCCAACAATCTCATAAGGCACCTTGTCCTCAAACAGCCCTTTTAGGAATTAACTCTTTCTAAAAACAGATCAAAAGCTTTCCCCTGCCGATGGTTCCTTATACTCACTCTCCACCAGTATATTAAAATATGGAAGTGCCGTGTTTTTTATTACCCATTATCAATTTGACAATGTGTAGGTTGTTCTGAATGTTGAATTACTTCCGTTATTTCCGTTTGGTGTCAGATACGGACCGTCGCAAAGCAACCATCGGTGAACAGCTCAAAATCCTTGCTCCGGTGATTAATAAATTCGAACCGCAACCCTACAATGTCGCCAATGATTGCTCCAAGCATAAGTCACCTCACAATATCAGACCGCGGAATATTCCTCCACTAGCCTTTCAATATACATCAGTCTGCCATGTCCCAATGTTGCATAATAATAGGCATGCATCTTACACGCTTCAACAGCTTTCTGCAGTGCTGATTGACCATAATCTTCAAGGATATGATCCAAGAAATATCTTGTTGAATATTCATTTAACGTCCTTGTATATTTCTCTCCGTTCATCATCGCCAAGAAGTTAGAAATGTAGTCCTCAGCTGATCCGGCATTCATCCCAGTCAATCTGACGATTTCGTCCTTTCCTTCACTGCGAGCAAAGGCACCTTCTTACACTTTCTTTGCAACCTCGTATGCAACTGCCGACATATCACTTGTTAGCACAGCGTTGCTGGATGTATTGACGGATTGTTGGTATGCGGTTGAATCAATCTTCTCAAGTGCCGTTTTTAATTTATCAAACTGAGATATCAGCCATTCGAAATGCTGTAGATATTGGTCAGGATTGTGGACGTCGGCATCAATAGAATGGAGAATTCTCTTCGCCGTGCTTTTCTCACGACTAGTGTACCACTCAAGCGAAGATCCATATGCATTTTCAATTTCCGTCTTTAAGGACTCTAAACGAGCAAAATCCTCCGGGCGATAGACATACAAGCCTATCCGCAGTACTTTCTGCCGTACGAGCTGAAAGAAAACATGGTAATCCCTGCTGCCCACAGTGACATCATACCAATCATCATAGTTTGGCTTACGGGATGCAATATCTTCCGCTCGTCCTTTTGACTTGCAATACTCCACGAAATTGTTCCAAAAGTCATACCTTAGGTGGTGTCTATCAGACAGCACTCTTGAAGTTACTTCTTGAGATTCCTTTTTTGCCGGTTGTATAACAGTTTCTTCGGGCAAATCAGGGATTACTGCTCGTTCATCATTCACAAAATCAGTGTGCAGCAGATGCTTCATCTGCTCATCAGAGAGATCAATGTCCCATCTGGTGCTCATGAAATTAAGCAACATAAGTCCGCGAGTCATTATGTTTTGTGCGTTCCAGTCTATCTCTGCAGCTACTTCAATCTCCGAGTGTGAACCATTTATATATCCTCTTCGACC
>JAUSPM010000264.1 GCA_030655675.1 Methanosarcinaceae archaeon
ATTGTGGAATGCGCTGGTGGCGATTGAAAATTCAATGTGTATGTAGGGCAACGCCGCGCGCTTGCGCGGTGGTAGAATCGTTTTTATCATGAACTCATTAAACACTCTGCACTACAACGTTGCACCATCTAAACAAAAACAAAAAATCCAGTCATAAAACCTACAAAACACCCTATTTTTACCACGAATCACGTATTTTTGGGATAAAATTCAAGTCAAACGTTGCGACGGCACACCCAACCGCAGTAGAACTGCGGGGCATGACGTGCCGTCGCTTTATAGTTTCGTTTTAACTCTGCTATTCACATTAATAAGTACCCATATTTAAAAAAAGTTATACGATGGTTTGTCCCAACCGCAGCAGAGCTGCGGGGTATAACGATTAAGATAATAAAATGAATTTTTTTCGTCATTTTTCAGCAAATACACCTCAACTGTCAAATTCGTTAATGGATTTTTAGATGATTTTGTCAGGCTGATCACTTAGCAATAAGTAGAGTTTCGATGTGTATGGAAATAAAATTTATTTCTTGATTATACCTGTTTTAACGGTCAAATTACAAGTCTAAAAACGAGTTAAAAAACATAAAAATCGCATTCATTAGACAGTAATACATCTGTCAAATACAATGGGAGAAAAAGCATGAAAAAAACAGATTATGGTCTTGAAAAATGAAAGTTACATTAAGCAATAAATCAAAGTGTCAAACTTGAGGTAGAACAATCCGTACAAAAACAGATGTGTTGACAACGATTGAAACTTCTATGTATATTCAGGGCAGTGGTGAAGGACGGTGCCTCGCTACGCGCGGATGGTAGCGTCGTTTTTATTTCCAACTCATTAATATGCAACGCTACAACACAACTTTATACCAGCTAGACAAATACAAAATAAGTAAAACTGCAAGTTGAAAAATAGATCACATAAATATTATGCATGATCAAATATCATGCATCTTTACTTCACGGATCATATCTTCGAGACGATTTCTTGATATTCCGCGCTTTGCTTCTGTGCAAACTTTGACCTTGTCAATAAGATTACACAATTCATCTCTTTCCAACGTGTAACCCATGTCCTTAATAATACCCTGGAGCGCCTTAGTGCCGGTGTGTTTGCCCACAACAAGGTTTCGCCGACCTCCAACCATCTCAGGACTGTAAAGCTCGTATGTTCGGGGTTCTTCAAGTATCGCAGCAACATGTATGCCGGATTCATGCCTGAAAGCATTTCTGCCTACAACGGCCTTATTTACTGCAGGTAGGACTTTTGAATATTTCACGACCATATTAGACAGGTCAATTAGTTTTGAAACATCATACCTATCAATGTCATACTGTACGCGGAGTGCAACTAATACTTCTTCCAATGCAGCATTTCCAGCCCTCTCACCGATGCCATTGACTGTGGTATGGAGTTGCTTTGCACCTGCCTCTGCAGCCGCAAGGGTGTTTGCTGTTGCCATTCCAAGATCATCATGGCAGTGTATGCATATTGGAGTGTGAACAGTCTTTTTGATCTCACCCACAAGGTAGGATGTGCTGCTTGGATTCAGGATACCGATCGTGTCTGCAATGCTTACATAATCCACTTTGTACTCTTCTGCCATGAGAAACGCTTTTTTGAGCGTATCAATGCTGGTTCGTGTTGCATCCTCTGCCGCAAATCGTACACCAAGACCATGGTCTTTTGCATGCTCAATGGTTTCCATTGCACATTTAGTCATCTCCTCGCAACTTTTATGATACTTGTACTTCAAGTGCAAGTCCGACATCGCGATAAAGATACTTACAAAATCAACATCACAATCAATTGCGGCATCCACATCCCCAATAACCGACCGTGCAAGACAGCATATTTTTGAATCAAGTCCCATGCCGGCTATCTCTTTTACAGCATCCTTTTCGGCAGGAGATACTACTGGAAATCCTGCTTCTATAATTTCAACACCAATAAAATCCAATTCACGGGCAAGTGCGATCTTTTCCTTTTTGCTAAATGCAACACCCGGTGTCTGTTCCCCGTCACGTAAGGTAACATCACATATCTCGATGTCAAGCGGCTTTAGATCTAAATAATCCATCAAAGTGTTTTTTGAGTATTCTGGCAGATTAGACATTGTATGGGCTCCTGTCAGTTCGTTAGTCGAGCATAACCATAAAGGTCTATATATAATTGTTGAATGTTGTTATTCTGTGCCAGCCTTTTCCAGATCAATAAAAAACAGTAAACAGCCCCACGAATAATAATCAATTCATATCCTGAAAGAAATGTGATGCTTAAAAAAATATATCAATTTTGCAACCACTACTCAAAAACTCAGACCCAGGGCCTTCCATCATCTTCTTCATCACTATTTTCAATTCCGTTCGATAATGTGCACATCCCAACATCAATCTTGTGTGCCCCTGCAACCATATTTGCAACCCGCGCCGCAAAAGCTCCGGCAACAAATCCCGCATCGATATTGACAACGCTGATAACAGAACAGGATTGCAACATCGATAATAGCGCAGCCTCACCGCCACCACCCATGCCGTATCCAGTTGATACAGGAACACCGATAACAGGCGCATCGATAAGTCCGGCAACAATAGTCGGAAGCGTCCCCTCGCGTCCTGCTGCAACTACAACAGCACCAACACCGCGTTCTTTGAGTTTTGATATTTGTGGCATCAGCCTGTGGATCCCTGCGACACCGACATCGTATATTGCCACAACCTCGCACCCCATCTCCTGCGCCACCACGCGCGCCTCTTCGGCAACACCGATATCAGCCGTACCTGCCGTCAAGATACCAATCACTCCGCCGGAAGTGGGACAAGGCGTTCCATTATGAACAACAGCCGCACGGGCACGGTCATTCCACTCAATGTTATCAGGCTCGAATGCATCCCGTACTGCTTTGATCTGCTCATCAGACACGCGCGTGAGTAGTGCTCTTCCGGCATGTTTTACCTGCATCTTTGCAATGTTCACCAGATCTTCAGGGCGCTTACCTTCGGCAAGCACCGCTTCCAAAACACCAGTTCGATGCATGCGGTGCGTATCGATCTTCGCGATCTCAGAAACGGACGTAAAACCCATGGACTTAATCTGCATTGTTGCAGAATCAACATCCATCTGCCCGCTTTTCAATTTTAATAAGATATCTTCCAATTCCATGATGATCTACGCCAATTTACTTTGAACCTTCTTATAGAATCCGCTGATCGTCGTCCTAACAAAACGTGCAGGATGTTCTGCTTTTGTCAACGTAATAACATCGTGTTCACTGATAGTATAATTATGCTGCCCGTCAATTACAATAACCGCCTCCTTTTCAGGATTTGTCAACTCAACTTTGATGGAACCGTTTGCAGGGACGACCCATGGTCGCGATGATAACTTAAATGGCGCAAGCGGCACGATCAATGCAGCATCCACGCGCGGGTCGATGATCGGTCCGCCTGCACTCATAGCATAAGCAGTCGAACCCGTGGGGGTTGCAAAAACTACACCATCTGCACGCAGTTCCTCAAGTTCACACTCATCCACACTGATCTTGTACGTGAGTATCTTTGCAGGTTTAGCCGTGATTATAACCACTTCATTAACAGCAGATTGAAGTGCCTCACCATTCAATGACACCGCCAATCTTGCCCGCTCACTGTATTTGAAACCCCCAAGCACATTTTCGATCGTTTTGATCGCATCTTCGGGATCTACATCCACAAGGAAACCAAGTGTACCCATATTGATGGCAAGAACAGGAATCGGATTATCCATCTTTGAGATATTACGAAGAACTGTCCCATCACCTCCAACAGATATTATGAGTTCAACACCATTCTCTCGCATTTTATTAACAGGCAACACAGTGTCACCTTCAACACCCAATGCCTTTGCTGTCATCGGTGCGAGCACAATATCAACTTTAGATCCAAAACATTTCAAAATAGTCTTAACCATCTCAAGAGCATCCACATGGTCACATCTTGAAACAATACCAATCTTTTTCACCACATTTGCCATTAAATTACCCCCTTGAATTCAATTTCAAAATATCCATGTGGGCATGTCCATTAGATGCAACCATATCCACACGATTCATAA
>JAUSPM010000009.1 GCA_030655675.1 Methanosarcinaceae archaeon
GTCAAAAACTGCTAAACAAAGACAAAAAACACAATTGTTCGTGTACTGAATTTAGCATATGAATAACGCGTCAGATTTATACAAAATAAACACAATATGTTTTTGGTGAAAATATGGAATCTGTATCTGCCAATAATAAAACAATAACATCCTATATTTTAGATACCATGGTAAAGATGAGAGACGAGTTAGATTCGCTCATCGAAACCATACAAATAATGAATGATACGGAACTAATGGCAGGGATCAATAGTTCCAAACAAGATATCATAAAAGGAAATATTCATGAGATCAGTAGTGCCGATGAACTGGCTTTGGTGTGGGGATAAATGAAGGTCATTTACACTGAACAATTAAAACATGACTTACAAAAGATCAAGGACAATAACCTGTTAAAAAAGTGGCTTGCCACCCCGGTTGATACAGAAATTACCGATGCATTATCAGACCACGATCTGGTGATGTGATGTTTATAGACAGTGTTGTGTGAATCAGGGCAAAACTAAGTCATGACCAATGGTAATTCCAACAAGTGAAACAATGAAGTCTGTAAATATGTATGAAACCGCTCGGGAGTACCTTATCGATAATTTCTGACGAAATCATCTATAAAGAACATGGGAAACCAGATAACTGCCGGCGATGTATATTATGACAACAGCACTAAAACATGGAATGTGAAGATAATCTCCAAAACCCCATACGGAATATTGATCGTCGGGGAAATACATCTTGACGATGACAAAACGATCGTCTACGTAACACCAAAAACCCGGGTGTTGAAAATACTCCAATCCAAACTAAAGGATGAACGAGTACTGATCGATGTACCCGCCAGTGCACTGGCACATATCAAAGCGACAGTGCCGGATGTCAATGTGTACGGGTGATGGAATTAAACTGAAACGACGAAACCGCGCTTTGACGCGACATACCCCCTTCACCATTATTTTTCATATACCGTGATCAAATTATAAACGCGTCAGGTTTAATATATACTAAACCTAGTCAGCTTTTTGTAACTTTCGGCCACGAGAGCACAGAGACTGTAGCAACTGCTCCTCTGTGTCCTCTGTGGCTAGAATTTCACTCGCAAGATGTCACACTTCTTTTTTATAATGATCCTCTGTGGTCATCTGCAATTCTAAATTATACTTGCGGAGTGGTATATATCAAATACCGACACAATGGACCACCACCCTACCACCCTACCACCATATGATGCAGAGGGAGTATTCTGCTTCACTCAAATAAAACCAAACACTTTCACTCCGCTTGGCTCGTCCTTAATAACAATTAGACTGTTATTGTGGCTGATAATGGACAGACATCTCAGGTGGTAAATTTGCACGACTATGACACAACCCTAAAATTCCTTTCAGACAGGTTCCCGGAACATTTCGCAAACCTTGTTTTTGAACAATTTGAAGGAAACGTAGTACTGCTAGACAAAGAACTTCCAACAAATATGCGTAAATCCGACTATGTCGTGAAAATTGAAAACAGCAACTGCTATGATGGAAATTTCATCCTGCATATTGAATTCCAGAGCTCACACGATACAGACATGCCAAATAGGATGCTATCATATTATACAAGGATACGAGACAAATACGAACTACCAGTCTATCCCGTTGTAGTATACCTAAATCCTAATGACCATGGATGCAATATCCAAAATTCGTATGAAAACTCAATATATGGCGATGACATCATAAAATTTAAATACAAAGTTTTAAAGGTCTGGGAAATCGACCCAAAAACAATCACCGATAATAATTTATACGGGTTGTACCCAATAATTCCATTAACAAAAGATAGATCAACAAACGATGAAAAACATCTAATAAAATGTTTTGATCTCATACAAAATATAGATATTAAAGATAATATACTAAGATCGGATATTTCCGTATGTACAAGCGTGCTTGCCGGATTAAAATATCCAAAAGAACTAATTAAAAGTCTAATGAAGGTGGAGATAATGCGAGAATCTGTAATATATCAAGACATTCTTGATGAAGGTATGGAAAAGGGAATGGAAAAGGGACTTGAAAAGAGCATTGTTTCAGTGCTAGTCGCCCGATTTGGTGATATTCCGGCCAATCTGACTGATGTTATATACCATACTAAAAATCAATCCAGGCTTGACAAACTTTTAAGACTGGCAGCAACAAGCACAACAGTCAACGAATTTGAGTACATGATGCAAAAAGCATAGTTTGCAAAAAACAATATTGCATCTAATTTAGCACTTTTCTTTTTTTAGATCGGTTGATAAGAATATATGGTCACATATGCGTCCAATACATTCATTGGAATGTGTGGCTCTTGGTATTGTGCCAAAAGAATAAACGTATTTGTATAACTGTGCAAAGATCTCGGTGTAAATCGGATCGTTTGATCTGAAACCAAAACCAATATAATCGTCGTAGGTGGTATATTCCTATACCACTCATTCGACCAAATACTAAGATCGGAGAATTTTATCAGTTTTAATTATCATTTCATTGGTGACAGTGAAATATGCCATTGCGACGGATCGTGTCGGCATCATAAATAGCTGAACAAGAATGAATGAACCAAATAATCCATGAAAAACAAAAATAAGAGCAAAATGCCCGGAGCGTGACTCGAACACGCGACCTCCAGATTTCTCAGGAGATTTGGACGCACGGTTAAATATTCCCTATGAGTCTGGCGCCCCAACCAACTAGGCTACCCGGGCAGTGCAGCACTTAAAAGTACATTGATATATTAAAGCATATCGATTGAACGGATAAACGTTTTCAGCAACCGAAAAGAACCGAAAAGAACAGGAATCAAACGCATACAACAATTGGATCAAGCAATTGAATCAAAATCCAATACAAACCGCTGCAAGCGGCGTATCTAGCAACTATCAAACAAAAACGAATACATGCAATTATTTTACAGTTGTCTTTTTATAATGTATAATTTATACAATTGTATAGTTAGAATTTATCCGAACATAGTTAGGATTTTATCAAAACAGGAACCCACACCCATCTATAGTGGTTAACAATTGGTATTTGTTCGACGATCTTTGATGCCGGGTCGATCCCTGTCCCAAAAAAACAACCTTAGCTATCGATTTAACCTACAAATTAGCATATATGGAACGTGCCGCCTGACGGCGTTCGCATTATTTTTTGGTTTTTATTTAGCTGGTGCAGCGCGGCGTTGCAGGGTGTTTAATGAGTTCATGATAAAAACGATTCACCTCACGCGCGTAGCGCGCATTGCCCTGCATACACATCGAATTTTCAATTGCTATCAGCACATTCCACAAGTTTAAATATACTTTTTAATAACGATTTAGATCATTCAATTTAGTATATGTGGGAAGTGCCGCCTGACGGCGTTCGCATTGTTTTTAATTCAAATAGAACTAACATATTTACACAACTATCCTGATACAGCTATACAAATACGTTTTTTGTTTCAGATTGAAACATTTCATTTACGCAGTAATCTTACAAAAGCTATACAAAAGCTATACAAATGCAACAATTGAAAGTATCGATGTTTTCTGCCGAAATCACCTTGATCCAAAAAACAAAAACCGATAGTTTTTAAATATAGAAGTATATGAAATTATACCATTTCAATGAAAAGACTATTTATTAATGTGAGGTAGGTCAATGAAATTAGAAGCAAACCTGATATCAGGACGGACTGCTTACCAGGGAGCATACCTGGAAGCAAAGACTCATAAGGAGTATTTTGACGCCTGTTCATACTGCGAACTCAACTCGGGGGATCTTGTCAAATTGGGAGTGTCGGAAGGAGATTATCTTTTGGTCACAACAGAATTTGGTGATGTTTCACTATTCGCAAAGGCAAACGACGGCAACCCTGCCGGGCTGGCATTCATCCCGATGGGACCATGGGCAAACGCGGTTCTCAGTCCGGACACACACGGATGTGGAATGCCCGGGTTCAAGGGTGTTCCGGCACAGATCGAAAAGACAGGTGAAGCACCGCTTGAGATGAAAGCGCTTATGAGACGATATTACGAATAAGGGGTAAAGGGATACAATGGCAGTAATAACAGATGCGATCTGTTCACTGTGTGGGTCGCTATGCGACGACATCACAGTAACGGTCGAAAACAATGTGATCACAAATGTGGAGCGTGCATGTATTCTCGGACGCAACAAGTTCGTGGGTATGTTCCTGCATGACAGGATCGAATCACCGATGATCCGTAAGAACGGTGAACTCGTAGACGTTTCATACGAAGAAGCGATCAACGAAGCAGCAAGGATACTGGTCAACTCAAAGAGAACACTCTCATACGGCTGGTGCTCAACTTCATGCGAGGCTATCAGTAAAGCAATACAGTTGGCAGAGGAGACTGGCTCTTTGATCGACTCGACCGCAAATGTGTGTCACGGACCATCCGCACTTGCAGTGCAGGAGAAAGGAGGACCAACCGCAACACTTGGTGTGGTCAAGAACAGGGCTGATGTAATTATATTCTGGGGCTGCAATCCGGCACATGCCCATCCAAGACACATGAGCAGATACTCATCATTCTCAAAGGGGTTCTTTACACAGAAAGGACGAAAAGACCGCAAGATGATCGTTATCGATGTGCGAAAAACAGATACCGCAAAGATCGCTGACCAGTATGTGGAGATCGATCAGGGTAGCGATTATCTGCTTGTGACGGCACTTCGTTCAATTGTCAATGGTCATGAGGATGTTGTCCCTGATTCCGTTGCAGGTGTTTCGAAAGAGGATATTCTCGAACTTGCGAAGACACTCAAGGAAGCGAAATTTACATGTGTGTTCTACGGTATGGGAGTTACACAATCACGTTCAAAATACAAGAACGGCGACGGTGTTTCATCACTTATCTCAGATCTCAACCAGCACTCAAAGGCTGTAATGATCGGAATGCGCGGTCACTACAATGTTACTGGTTTCGGACAGGTATCAACATGGGAAACAGGTTTCCCGATGGCAGTTGATTTCACGCGCGGAGCACCATACTACAACCCTGGTGAAACCGGAGCGAATGATGTACTTGTACGAGGCGACGTTGACGCTGCAATTATTTCCGCAGCAGATGCAGGTGCACACTTCCCACAGGAATCACTCAAGCATCTGGCAAAGATACCGGTAATCCAGATCGACCCGTATGCAAACCCAACAACCGAATTGTCTGATGTGGTATTCCCGGCAGCAGTTGTAGGAGTTGAGGCTGAAGGTACGGCATACAGGATGGACGGCATATCCTTGCGAATGAAGAAACTGATCGATACAAAGTTCAAGACCGATGAGGAGATCACGATCGACCTGATAAATAAGGTAAGGGAACTCAAGAGAGGTGCGTGAAATGTCAGAATTACTAATCAAGAACGCAGTTGTCTGCGATCCTATCAATAACATCAATTGCGTGAAGATGGACATATCCGTCAAGGACGGCAAGATCGTTGAGAGAGTCTCATCCGGTGCAAAAGTCATCGATGCAGGCGGCAAACTCACGATGGCCGGCGGCGTGGATGGTCACACTCACTGCGCAGGAAAGATCAATGTGGGACGTTTCATGAGCCCTCATGATATGCGCATGACCAATGTGCCCGGGCTATCGGGTAAGGAAGCACCGACAGCAACCACAAGAGCACAGGTCGGATATAATACACCAAATGCGTTCGCTATCGGATATCGGTATGCAAAACTTGGTTACACAACCATTGGCGAGGCAGCGGTCCCGATCATTGGAGCACGCCACACTCATGAGGAGTTCGAGGCAATCCCGATATTGGATAAGTTCGGTCTGACACTTTTTGGAAGCAACTGGCAGGTTATGGAATATATCCGCGATGATGAGCCTGAAAAACTTGCAGCATATGTTGCATGGGGACTCAAGGCTTCACGCGGTTATGGAATCAAGATCGTAAACCCGGGCGGCGGAGAAGCATGGGGCTGGGGCAAGAATGTTTCGGGACTGGATGATCCGGTACCAAACTTTGATGTTACACCGGCACAGATCATTATGGGACTTGCAGAGACGAATGAGAAACTGAACCTTCCGCACTCGATACACTTGCACTGCAACAACCTTGGTAAACCTGGGAACTATGAAACTACGATTGCATCCATGAAACTGCTTGAGAATCTCAAGACCAGCCGCGACAGGCAGGCTGTACATGTTACCCATGTGCAGTTCAATGCGTATGCAGGTACATCATGGAGAGACTTTGAAAGTGCTGCACCGCAGGTTTCGGATTACATCAATTCTGCAGATCACCTGACATTCGATCTTGGTCAGGTAATATTCGGCCCTGCCATGACAATGACGGCAGACGGTCCTGTGGAGTATGCGAACTCACGAATGCTTCATGCAAAATGGAGTAACCAGGATGTTGAACTCGAAGATGCGTCCGGTGTTGTGCCGATCACGTATTCACCAAAGATGTTTGTGAATGCCGTACAGTGGGCGATAGGACTGGAACTTGCACTGCTTGTGGATGATCCATGGAAAGTAATGTTTACGACTGACAGCCCCAACGGTGGGTCTTTCGTGAACTATCCTGAGGCATACACATACCTGATGAGCGCAAAGAGACGTGCTGAAGTTATAGAAGGGTTCCCTGAGATGGCACTTGGTCGCATGACCCTGCCCGGCATTGACCGTGAACTTGACCTGTATGAACTTGCGATCATGACACGTGCAATGCAGTCAAAGATCTACAGCCTTGATACTAAGGGACACCTTGGTGTTGGTGCTGATGCGGATATTGCGATCTATGACCTAAAGCCTGATTCAATCGATACAACGATTGAATATGCGGCTGTCAAGAAAGCATTCAGTGGCGCATCATATACCATCAAGGGCGGTGAGATCGTTGTCAAGGATGGCGAGATCGTAATGGCTCCACAAGGCAGGACGTACTGGGTGAATGCCAAAGTACCACAGGCAAATACAGATGCGATGCAGATTGATCTTGCACAAAAGTTCAAGAGATACTACACCGTAAGCCAGTCAAACTACATGGTCGAGGATGCGTACCTCCCACACCCTGTTGAGATCACTACGGAGGCGTTATAAATGCAGACAGTTACACTTTCATTGAAGGAAAAGAACACAATACCGATCGAGGCTGATACCGTCAACACTGATAATTTCGCCTCAAAGTCAAAGGATGAGATCGGGGCAATACTTGTATGGTACGGTAATGCACAGGTCAAGATCGGAGAGGTTTTCAATGTGGCTGTGGATGGTTCCGGCAGTGCGGATGAGACAAAGATCGTCATCAATGGTGACGTATCACGTGTCAAGCGCATAGGCCAGGGAATGACTGCGGGTGAGATCGAGATCAATGGTAATGTTGACATGCACTGCGGCTCGAACATGACCGGTGGCAAGATCACTATCAATGGTGATGCTGACAGTTGGGTCGGTTGCGAGATGAAGGGCGGCGAGATCGTTTTGAACGGAAACGGCGGCTATTATGTCGGCGGCGGATACCGTGGCGAAGCCTGCGGCATGAAAGGCGGCAAGATAACAGTTACGGGCAATGTCCGCGATTACCTCGGCGAACACATGTGCGGCGGCGAGATCGTGGTTATGGGCAATGCAGGACTCCTTCCGGGAATCTCCAACAATGGCGGTTCGATCATTATCGAAGGTAACACAACAATGCCAGCCAGCGAGATGATGAAAGGTACCACCATCATAAAAGGCACAGTTTTAGATTTCCTACCCTCATTTGCACAAGATGGCACAGAAGATGTCGATGGTGTGACCTACCGCAAGTTTGCGGGTGATGTCAATGCCGGCGGCAAAGGTGTGCTGCTGATCAAGTAAATTTTAGGACAGACGTTTAGTTTTGGCGCGCCTTTGGGCGCGCTTCTCTTTTTTTAGATAATATCTAGATGTGTTGCATAGATGTATTTGCATATAGCAGAACATTGTCCGATTCTGAACCGATGTGGGGTTAACAAGCGTTGTGCATTCCGCTAAAAATATGAATGAAATTTTATCCAAAACATAGTTTACACGATCTAAAATACAAAACCTGCTAATGCATTAAATTTCTTGTATTTGTTTAGCGGGTCTAAAGTTGTGTTGTAGCGTTGCAGATTAATGAGTTGGAAATAAAAACGACGCTACCATACGCGCGTAGCGCGGCACCGTCCTTCACCACTGGCCTGAATACATATCGAAGTTTCAATCGCTGTCAACACATCTGTTTTTGTATGGATTGCCCTAAATAGAAACTGCGTATTTTGCGAATGTGAACGGATGGTAGATATGGAACATGCCGCCTGCGGCGGGGTTGATGCATGTGGTTTTTGGTATTTGAAATGTGCACCTGCATTTCATCAGATATACAAATACGATAAAACAATTTCATTTACGCAGATTTCTTACCGCAACTATACAAATACAATTTCTTTTATGTATTCAGCTTCAATTTCCTCAAATATTTTGAAATGCTTTTCATTGGCAGTAGCCAATACTAGATCATATTGAACAGCAGTTGCCGCAATTATAGCATCAGGAAGTTCTGTTCTGTAAGCGGAGTAATATTTTTGTCTCAATTTTCCAGCAGTGACTGCTATATTTCTTTCAACTTCAATCGCTTCCATACAATCCAATATTGAATAAATCACAGATTCATCATCAGCCGTCCTTGATCCAGATAATAATTCAGCTTCAGTTATACTAAACAATATCTACTTTTTGTGACTTTCTGCCACAGAGAACACAGAGAGCACAGAGAACGTGGCAACAATCCCTCTGTGTACTCTGTGCGCTCTGTGGCTATATAGTTCTAAATTATACTTGCGGAGTAGTATATAACAGAAAATGACCCTAATGCACCCTCATCAATGATCGGCATAAGAAAATCTCTGGCATTTACCCACCCTTTAGATAATTAATGATGATGTCCGTATCAACAAGGAACCGAAGTCTATGCATTATCTATCCTCTTCGTTCTTTCATCCCATCCTCCCCTCATATTCTCAACATATTCAGTCCCGTCTTTAATGTCGCTTCTTTCTGACCAGACTCCAAACGCTTTCAATGCATCCTCTTTTCGCACATCTTTTTCTAATGTGATCTTTACCACACTATTAACTGCAAGACCCATCGCTTCTTTGATCTCGTGAGGTAACGAGATATGCCCATCAGACAACACTTTTGCAGTATAATTTATAACTTTCATTATTCCTCCATATAATACTATTTGCAACCTCTTTAAATAAGTATGTTCTGATGGTAATAACTTGTTGTTTAATGCCATACACATTCTAATTCCCGCATCCTGCCCCCTCACATACAAACACGCCGAACGCGCACGAACATGCAGGAAATTTCAGACAGTATTTGAATGTGGACAGTATCATCTTGTCCATCATGTCTGTGCCCCATGCTAATCTTAATTTTATTAAAATAGCATCGATTGACATTTATTAACCGCAGATACACTCACCTCCTACGGAGTTGAGTGCCTGCTACGCCGGTGGGGCGTGCAGATCACAGAAGTGAGTGGGTGGGGTTTGTTTTTTTGGGGAAGCGCCTGTCAGTCGTCTCTTTCCAAGATCGATATGAGGAGAAGATATATTTGACAGGATGTAAAGGATGTCACAATCCCGCATTCAAATCCGGTCTGAAATTGACAATGTATTCGTGTGCGAGCAAGTGCTTATGCAGATAAGTGTTGGAAGAACGTGCCGCGCTACGCGCGTGTGGTCGCACCGTTTTTATATAGAGCTCGTTGAAACGCCTGCACCACAACAGTGCAATGGCTAAACAAATACAAAAAGACATACATCTAAACAGCCACACCTACTTTACTTGCAATTTTAGCCATTGTAGATTTTATATGACTTATTTCTTCCCTCAATCACTGTCAATATCTGTTTTTGTATGGATTGCTACACATAAAAACTGCGTATTTTGTGAATGCGAACGGATGGTAGGTATGGAACGTGCCGCCTGGCGGCGGTCGCGCTGTTTTTAGTTTCAGATAGAATAATCACATTTATGCAGCCATCATACTACATCTATACAAATACCTCTTTTTTTATTGTGCGGCAGATACACTGTTTGTATTTGTTTAGACCTTTTTGACGTCGATACAATCCGCCGCAGGCGGCGCGTTCCTCCATCAACGAGATAATGCTCACTTTATGTTGTTATACTACTCCGCTAGTATAATTTATAGTCATTTTGGAGCAAAACAGATGCAGCAAAGTAAACTGATAACGAAGAGTTACAAAAAACTGACTAGATTTAGTATAACTCGCACTATATAATTGTAAATATGTGCCAGAGAAAATAATCACTTACAATCGCATTAATTCGGAGCACACAATCTCACCACAGGCTGTCGGAAAAGTCCATATTTATGGGGTCAGTGGTGCGGGATTGCGCCGCCTACGGCGGTTGTACTAATTTTAGATCAAACTATTTCATTTACGAAGATTTCTTACCGCAGATATACAAATACCACTATTTTATTCTTTTTAACATTTCTTTGTAAACACGTTTGCGTTTATCCACAATTATGATCCATATTGTTGTGCCCTTAAGCACATAGATGAGTCTAAAATTACTAAATCTTACACGATAACATTCCGAAAAACCTTTCAGTGGCTTAAATCTATGTGGATTTTCTTTAATCTTTTTAAGCAGTTCTTCGAGCTGTCCTTTCTCGATTTTGCTTAATTTCTTTAAGTCACTTTCAAAGCGTGGATGTGCCTTTAATACCCATACCATGCTTCATCCTTTGAGAAGTGAAAATATCTTTTCCTCGTTGATGCCAGTTAATTCCCCACTTTCCACTTCGTCAATCCGCATGGAAACTTCCCTCATGAAATCGGGATCAATTATTGTCTCCAATTCATCCAGTTTATCTTCTATCTCAGTAATCAGATTTCTTAAAACTGATCTGTCAACCAGAACTAGATCATCATCAAGTTCCACAGGAACATTATAATTCCGCTTTTTTACATTTGTTAATTCAGCCATGATCTCTAAATAAATTATTGTATGGGATATTTAAGTAGTTTTCGAACCCGTCTATTGTAAATAAATACTCGCCTGTAATAACACCCTAATCCATCTACAACATCGTCCTTTTGACTTAAGCCCATGAAAGGAGATACAATATTTAATAGAAATGTTTATTCACGAAAATAAAAAACGAGGGCATCACTGCCCAGCAGATCCATCGGCAGGAACCGCACAAAGCACAAAACGAAATTCATCCAGACTTATGTAGTTACCTTTTGAGAGATTATCTTCTGCTTCATTAATTAATTTTATCTCATGATCAGAAGGCTCATCTTCAGGAAGAAATGCAGCCAATAATTTCTGAAATGACACCTGAAGCCCTTCAATATCATGCTTTAAAACATCAAACGATCCGTTTATTTCTTGAGAAATATTTACAATGTCATTCATGGATTAATAATATGTAGCAGGAATATTTATAATCTGCGTTTGATAACAAACACACCTGCAATCTCATAAACCAAACCCTATGCATCCACGATTGAAAAATAAGCATGAGATACAACTGTTAACCGCAGATAAACGCAAATACGCTACGCTGCAAACGGTTCACTCACAAATAAAAAAAAGAGGATCCCACTGCCCAACAGATCCATCAACGAAACCAACTCAAAATGAAAAACATCAAAAAATAAACTCATTAAACACCCCCGTGCAACAACATCTGCGTTCATTTGCGTTCATCTGCGGTTAAAAATGGAGTTTAATGATTAAAAATAAGCATGAACAATAACGAATCAACCGCAGATAGACGCAGATGAACGCAAATACGCTACGCTGCAAACGGTTTATTCACAAAAAGAAAAAACAAGGGCATCACTGCCCAACAGATCCATCAACGAAACCAACTCAAAATGAAAAACATCAAAAAATAAAGGTATAACTGCCCTATCGCATAAACGATTCCTGCAACAAACCTACATTTTCAACCTGACAAGTCCGAACCTTTTTCGCTCATTATTGACCTTTTCAAGATCCCACATTTCAATCTCATTTTCAACACATATTTGTTTAGCTTGCTCGCTGGACCCAAACAAAGCGAACAGTATCACCTTGTCGACCGTACGGATTTTTTTGATCCGTTTAACCTTGTCCAGTAATTTGTACACCTGTTCGATGTTAACATTTCCTGCTTTCACCTCACCAAGGATCAAACCTTCATCCCCATCAATGATGAGGTCAAATTCATCTTTCCCCAAATTACCCGATGCAACAGTGTAGCCTTTTTTTGTAAATATTTCCCTGATTTGGGATTCACGTGCATGCCCCAATTCATCCTTGAACTCATCGATCATCTGGGAGATCTGGGATTTAAAAACATCAAGCTTCAATTCGAGCTCGGGGATATAAGACTCTTCACGCAGTATGTATACATGTTTTAGCCATAGGGCAAGAATTGGATCTGCAAGGTCGTATGCTTTATCGTTCTTGACAATAAGGTCTGATGCAATAAGCCGTTCAAGTGGATATGTAAGGGACGAACCGGGTTTTTCGATATATCTCGCAATCTCTGAAAAACGATGGTTTCCCAATGCGATAGCGGATAATATTGTAAGATATGTATCCAACCCTTTTTTCTCGAGGGAATTTACAATAAGCTGATGGCAATGTTTGTATATGTTTCCCGATCTGTAAAAAACATCCTGTGTAACAGCTTCAAGAAGTGCATTTTTCGAAATGTTATGAACATTCCAATTCTGTGCAATATCACAGAGCTTGAGCCCTATGGATGCGAGGTAATATGGATAACCTCCTGTGATATCAATTATGTAACTGAGATGTGTTTCACTGATAAGAATACCGTCAAGTGTGGAAGTCAGATACGTTCTGGCATCACTGTACTCGAATGGACCCACGTATATCGTTTCAAAATGACCATACAACGGAGAAGATGATGCATTGATTATGTTTTCCATCATACTGATAGAAGACCCTGCAACGATCCACCATACATTCTTTTGCATCATGAGGTTCTCACGAAGCGTTTCAAGGATGTTGTCGCCCCATAATGCAAAGTTTTGGAACTCATCAAATATCAAAACCAATGGTTTTTGGTTTGATGCTTTTTTGTATTCTGATATCTGCTGAATGAGACCAAATATGAGGTCCAGAAGTTCTTCGGGTTCAGCATCCTCATTTATCGCATCCCGGATCTGAAAGGATAATTTTGCGATTATTGGATTAACTTGTACCCACCTCATCGTGAGTTCCTTGAGGTTTTTATCCGTTGTCATCCATATCTGATCGGTTTCGATATCGGCATGTCCCATGCATGTGTAAAGTACAGAACCAAGTATCTTACGGAACATTGTTTTTGTTGGTTTTTCTTTTATGTATATGTAGTTGTGTACAAAATGGCTGTTTTGCCGCATAAATTCCCAGATGATCGATGTTTTCCCAACTTTACGAAGACCTATGAGCCCAATGTTTCGTCGGTTGCCACTCAACATCTGTTCGGATCTTAGACCAAGGTTTTTCATTATGTCAGTTCGATCAAAAAATTCATCGCCTACTACAGGTTCGTTTAACATTAGATCACCAATGCATTGTATTCCCAATGTATAGTAATTACAATGCATTCATATTTATTTCTTTGGTCCCCGATCTGAAAAGATCATGAACTGTATTTAACAATTAACTGAAAAATGCCAGCCACATAGGATACAAAATTTATGCATGGTCCTACCTCTGCGCATCACCCCCGTGCAACAACATCTGCGTTACCTGCGGCGCTTTAGGCGTGGCAGGCACTCAACTGCGGCGGCAGGTGAGTGTATTTGCGTTCATCTGCGGTTAAAAATGGAGTTTAATGATTAAAAAATAAGCATGAATAATAACGAATCAACCGCAGATGAACGCAAATAAACGCAGATACGCTACGCTACGAACTGTTTATTCACAAAAATAAAAAACGAGGGCATCACTGCCCTGTAGCCTCAGCCAACGCGCGCGTCTGCGTAAAATCTTCCGTATTGCCGTCGACTATGAATACAAAATTGTCATTGCTCCACAGATATGAATACCGAGCAACCTGCTCACCACCCACTGTAGAGTAATCCATGATCCGTGTTGCGTAATGGCCATTGAACGACTCTTCAACAAACTGAGTTCCTCTCGCAAGCGGCGGGATACTCAACTTGTACTGATTAACGAAATTCTCTGCTGCATCACTATCATCGAATTCAACAACTGTGATATGCATCTCATCCGAATATGAATCCTGATATATACCTTCTGCAGCATCCACAATACCTGCAACATCCACATAATCTCTTTTAACATCATCAACTGAAATCGGCGGAGCACCAAGATACTCAAACCCTGCCGGAATATTCCTGACCACGGTCAAATTTGCAGCAGTCAACACTTCATTTCCTGTTATGACTTCCGGTGTATCATTTGGATCAACACATCCTGACATTACAATCGCTAGAACTGTAATAGAGAATATCAACATTATTTTTTTGTTCATTTAATAAAACCTCTTGTAAAACTAATGAGTGATAATAGTTATCGATATACTTGAAAGTATCGAATAATTGAAAATAAGTAAAAAACGCAAATTAAAAAAAAAAAGAAGAAAGGGATTAACCCTTTCTAAATTGTATTTAGTTTCTTCTGACAAAGAATGCCACTGCAAGAAGTCCTGCGATTGCGAAGATTGCCTCAAAGCCAGGCTCTTCTTCTACAGGCTCTTCCTCATCTGCATCCTCTACAGGTGGTGTTACAACAGGTGGTGTTACAACAGGTGTTGTTGTGTCTGCAGGTGTTGTTGTGTCTGTGTCATTAACAACAGGTGTAACTGGTGTTACAGGTGTTGTAGGTGTTGTAGGTGTTGTTGGAACTGCTCCACCAATGGTTACTTCCTTTGCTGGATAGAACAAAATTCCAGTGCCAGTAACACTCTTACCAAGTTCTGATGTCTGGAAATACATATTCCCAAGGAATGTGATCTTGGAGTCTGCATTCAATGTTATTGAATTGTCATTAGTCAATGTTAACATATCTAATGATGCACCAGTAACTTTGAAATTTCCAAATGTATCTTCTGATGAAATAGATGTAACAGCGTCCTTATCGATTAACCAAGTGTACTTCAATTGAACGAGATCAGTTGATGTGCCTCTAAATGCAGCATCAACATG
>JAUSPM010000013.1 GCA_030655675.1 Methanosarcinaceae archaeon
TATGTTGACAGTGATTGAAACTTCGATGTGTATTCAGGGCAGTGGTGAAGAACGGCGCCGCGCTACGCGCGTGTGGTAGTGTCGTTTTTATTTCCAACTCATTAATCCGCAACGCTACAACACAACTTTATACCAGCTAAATAAATACAAATTTATTTCTTGATTATACCTGTTTTAACGGTCAAATTACAAGTCTAAAAACGAGTTAAAAAACATAAAAATCGCATTCATTAGACAGTAATATATCTGTCAAATACAATGGGAAAAAAAGCATGAAAAAAACAGATTATGGTCTTGAAAAATGAAAGTTACATTAAGCAATAAATCAAAGTGTCAAACTTGAGAGTTTAAGGTTGTAACTCATCAAATATTACACATACTAAAAACAAAAAAATAGTATTCAAAATTGCTGCGTTGTATCCTACACCAGTTCGACTATGGTTGTTGAATCGTATTGTGTGAATTCTGATGATGATACTCTCAAATTTTTACCAGATCTAATACTGAGTGCAGATGCTACAATATATGCAAACATGCACGTATTGTGATTTGGTTTCAATACATCATGAACACCAGATTTTGCCAGAAAACACCCTTTTATTTTGAAAGAATATTTGTTTTCGTTGAGTTTTTCAATCGTTACCTTTTCAAAGAATTCGTCATTGTTGAAATGGTCTTCAAGCATCTGTAATTCCTCTTCCAGACTTTTGCTTTCATCAAACGTTAACTCGCCTTTTGCATCAAGAATAAGCGGTAGCATTTTAGCAATTTCAGGAACCACTGCTCTATGACTACTTCCTGTTAATTTATTATGTGCATTCTCAAGTCCAAAAAAAGTACTATGGAGCATGGATGCAATTTCAGGGTAATCAATTTTATTACTCATATACAATCACACTATACTATATTGAAAGCGTTTATATAAATATATTCTTAAATGCAATTTGAAGAATATCCAATCACAATAAAACAGTAAACTCAAATATGAAATTGTCGAAAAGTGGAGGAACGAGAGGTGAATCGCTTATCTAACTTTTTCTACCAACACCCAGAATATAGCCCACGTGTTTCGAGAACACGGATTTACTGTTCTGATAATTGTATGTTTATGCCATGGGTTTAGTAGTAATGGAATATGCCGAACGGCGAAGACTTACACTATGGACAAACCGGATACTTCTCTGCTACTGCCTTCAAATACTCAAGCACGGTCAAAACATAAGCACTGTGAGACCATGCAAGCGGTAAAACTGATAAAGGACTGCCATCATCTGCGATCTGTTCAGACATAAGGCCACTTGGGTGGGCGTGATCTGTGCACCATTCAATAAGTTCCATGGCACGCTCAAGATTACCGACCGCAATATGCCACTGTGCGAGCCAGAGGGTGCAAATTATCCAACTGTTCATGTAACCGAAATATGAATCATGTGTATAACGCGCAATTCCGCCGGATGGACGTGTCAGTTCTTCTTCTATCGCATTCATTGTGCTCACAACCCTCTCATCATCAGGCGGGAGCACTCCGAAATACCAAACCGCAAAAACGGATGCATCAAGGGTGGAATCTTCAAGTGAACGTTTAAACCGCTTAAGTTTCTTATCGTAAAGGTATCTGGGAATCGCATCCTTTGCCATTTCAGCGGCTTTTGACCAATACTCAGATTCAGCATCATTGCCAAGTGCATTTGCAAGTTCGGATGCACCATGTAAACCGGCATACACAGTACATGCCGTGTATGTCTGCACACCTTTCTGCTCTTCCCACAAGTCAAAACTTTCAAAGGGAAGGATAGTGAGCCGATCCAACGAATTTGTAAGATAGTTAGCGGCAGGTGCTATAAGTGAGTTGAAGTATTTTGCTACAGGCCAGATGTTTTTAGATTCCAGCCAGTGATGATACGCGGCATAAAGCGGCAAGCCGGTTTCATCGAGCTGGATCATTGGTGTCGGATGCCATGTACTTCCAAAATCCCCGCGCGGTGTATACTTGTGCAGGAAGTATCCGCGTTTTGTTATCACTTTGGATAAGAAATCAAATACCTCTATGCTCAGGTCATGATACTTTGCCCTGTCAAGTGCAATTGCAGCCCAGGCTGCATCCCTTGGCCAACAATATGTATACAGGTCTGCGCCAAACTGTTTGATATCGGAATCACAGGATGCTATCACCGAACCTGTTACATCCATATGGGAAGTAATAGTAAGCAGGCTGCGATAGAACATATCCAGCACTTTTTTAGGTAATTTTCCGGTCTGTTTATATTCCGGAAGAATTGACGTTCGTTCGAGCCATGAGTGCCAGAAATTGAAAACATTGTGGTATATGGTAGTCGTACTCTTGTCCAGAACCCATTTGTGGGTTTTCATGACATTATCATAATTTCTTCCAATCGCGATCCAATTGTGAACACGTGCTGATTCTTCAGGCCACAGTTGCGGAAGTGTCCATCCGATCGTCGAATCCACAGATCCCTGGGATACCAGATTGCTACTTAAAATACCATCATTTTCCATATCTCGCCATGTACCTTCAAGTCCATTCCAATCTGCAGTTCCTACTGCAAACTGGTCATAATGTGGACGACTGCCATGCAAAAAATAACGGTTCTGTTTATAATGGATCAAAACATCGCGGTCAATTACAGCTGTTTCACCGATCTTGTTTTCCAGTATCTTGTAGTTGTGAGTTGAAAATAACCTGAACTTTTTTGGTGACTTTGAAATGTTTTGAACCTCAAAAACCCGATAAAAGATATCTCGCGTAGGGTGTGCTGCATCCCACACAGTGATCTTTGCCCCTATTTTTTTATTTTCAAATGTAGATTCACCGATGTTTGAGATTGCATCTTTTTTGATTCCAATTACTTTTTTGTCACCAACTGTAAATACGCCATTATCCTGTGTAGATTCATTTTCATTGAACTTTCTTGTAAAAGTGGATTTATATTGCTGCCGAACGTCCCATTCATCAATCCACCCATGATTCCCATTTCCAAGGTCATATAAACCTATACGGATGGAATTACCATGATTCTCGAGTCCAACATGCGGAAAATATATGTCCCTTATTATCCCTTTGTTGTCCTCACATACAAGGAATCGTCCATTTCCAAATACTAATGGTCTTATTGTTCTGCCCCCGCAATACTAGTAAATAAAATAATGGTAAGTAATTTAGTAACGGTACGTAATAGCATATTTGGTGTTGCCCTTACATTAACTTTTTCACAAGTGCAATCTCATCACATTCCGGAAACTTAGGGCATTTTATGCATCCGCCCCATACTTTATGTGGAAGTGATGCTTTTTCCACTCTTGAGAAACCGTTCTTTTCAAAAAACCCGGGTGCGTAGGTAAGAGTGAATACACTTTTTAAACCTAGTGTATATCCATTTTCAATACAAGCATTCAAAAGTTGTGAACCTATCCCGCGTTTATTGTATTCAGGATCTACGGCAAGAGATAGCACTTCTGCAAAGTCATCCCATATAACATGTAAAGCACAGCAACCAATAATTTTTCCATTCTCCTCATACACATAAAAATCACGGATATTTTCATACAGTTCACTAAGTGATTTGGCAAGCATCAACTCCTGTTTTGCATAGTTGTTGATAAGATGCCTCATTGCTTCAACATCTGATATTGTAGCTTTTCTGAGCAAGCAGTAGTCTCCTAGGTATGATTGGTAATGTAAAGTGTAAAAACGAGCGCGAAGGGATTCGAACCCTCGACTTGCAGCTTAGGAGGCTGCCGCCATATCCTGGCTAGGCCACGCGCCCACTATGGTATTTTACAGTTGGTAATGCGATTCAAGATATTTAACTTATTGGTGTGTATTTTGTGGGCTTTGATAAGGTCAGATCCGCCCGGTTCTCAGAATATAAATTACAAGCCCCATACCAAAAAAACCGGCTATAGAAAAACCAAGAACACCAAGCAGCGGCACACCCCACACATGAGGTTCCATGCCAGTCTGGATGATCAAAGATGATCCTACTATTAACGCTGCAATGATAAGGCTAAATGATAAACGATTGCTTGCAGCATCAAATTCCGAGACGATCCTGTCAAGTCCACTATGCTCGAATTTTATGTTCAGGTATCCTTTTTCGGCAGAGTCCAGTATATGTGTGACCTGAGTTGGAACCTTATGCATCATGCGCGCGAAATTCCACACATCCTTAAATGCTCCACTCACTACTGATTTCGGGCGCATGCGATTTGCCATCATTTTTTTTGCATATGGTTCTGCAAGTATTGTAGCGTTAAAATCCGGAACCATCATTGCACCAAATCCACTGATGGTCACCACGCCTTTTGAAAGTAAAGCAACAGATGTGGGCACCTTTGCCTGGTGTTTCCGTAGGACACCTATCATCTCGACCATCATTGTTGATGCATCCAGTTGTTTTAAAGATCTTCCATAATATTTATCCAGCAGGTATTCAAGATCGATCTTTAATTCTGGCACATCCACATATTCAGTTATAGCATCAAAATCCCGAAGTATTTCAATGAACACATCAGTTTCGCCTTTACTTGTTGCGATAAGGCCATCAATGAGCGCATTTCGTGTATCATCTGAAAGATGCCCAACCATACCAAAATCGATCAGTGCGATCTTACCATCGTCCATAATAATTATGTTACCCGGATGCATATCAGCATGGAAGAACCCATCCTCAAATATCTGTTTCATGAACGCTTTTGCACCGCAAGTAGCAATCTCGTTTCGATCAAATCCGAGCTCTTCGATCCTTTCAAAATCGTTGCTCTTTGTTCCTTCAATGTATTCAAGTGTCAGGACACGCTCACTGCAAAAATCCCAGTAGACAATCGGGATATAGATGTGTGGGTCATCCTTGAAATTGGTCGAAAACCTATCCGCATTTCGTGCTTCCTGCGTGTAATCCATTTCGGCATGGATCGATCTTGAGAACTCATCAACAACATCAGTAGACCTGTAGAGTTTAGCATCATGTATATGCTCTTCTGCAAATTCGGCTATACTGTACATAATATCAATATCAGCCTCGACGACCTTCTTGATGCCGGGTCTTTGTACCTTTACCACGACATCCGTTCCGTCATGGAGTTTTGCACGATGCACCTGCCCTATTGATGCTGCTGCCAGCGGCATAGGGTTAAATTCAGAAAAAATTTCATCAATGTTTTTGCCCAATTCCTGGCGTATCAACTTTTTGACGTATTCAAATTCAAAAGGCGATACTGCATCCTGAAGTTTTGCAAACTCATTTGCATACTCAATGGGGATAAGATCCTGCCGCACACTGAGGATCTGTCCAAGTTTTACATAGGTGGGACCCAATTCTTCCAAAACCTGCCTTGCACGCTCTGGTCCGGTAAGGGGGGCACCATTCAGTTCACAATACCCTTTGAATTTTGACCTTATTGATTCAAAAGGTCTGAGCTTCATCTGATCTACGATATTACCAAACTCATATTTGATAAGAGTATCAATGATCTTCCCATAACGCTTTACCATTTTATATCTGCGCAGTATTCTAAAAGGCATGTTCCCCCTAAATCCTTTCAAGAAAATACTCACTTCGTTCGCATTAACTTGCACTACATATTTATAAAATATGTACTATAAAAAAATGATGAGCTAACAAATCCTCTGTCAACTCATCCAAATCTCAATGATATTGCAACGATTACACGGTACAGAATTTAAATTTAAGTTAGAATAACTCTACTCTGTTAGTTTCTCTATTGCCTTTTCGAGTTTGTCGATCTTCTTTTCAAGACGCTTGATCTCTTCTTTTGTTTCCATGCCAGCCTTGCCGAAAGTCTCTTTCACTTTCTCAGAGATTTTTCCCTCGAGTTCATTCTTCTGTTTCTTCTGCTCGTCAATAAGTTCCCTTACAAACTTCTTGCCTTCTTCCTTATTGATCTCGCCTTTCTCTACAAGTTCTTTGCTAATTTCATTTATCTTTTCTTCAGTTAGTGCCCAGGCCCGTATACCAAGAAGACCAAGCTTTCGAATTGTTTCAATCATATTTAACCCTCCAATTATTAATTGGATGTTTTATGTTAAATATCTTTGTACACCATGTACATTTGACCACCAACCCCCTATTTAGTGGATTTGCAGTGAAATCTCTATTGCACAATTAACTGAAAAAAAACGAGAAAAAATAAACGAAAAAAAATAAACGAAAAAAGGATTGCTGAGAGGTAGTCAGCAACTTAATTTGCCAATTCTTGAATATTATGTTCAAGATATGTAGCATGACTTCTTTCGATCAAAAGATCGCACACTTCATGGGCTTTTCCATCATCAACTATTGCACCATTATCGATCAAAACAGCCCTGTGAGCGACTTCTTTTACGAAATCCATGTGATGGCTGACAAGTACAATTGTTGTACCGAATTTTGCATTGATATTCTTGAGTGAATTTGTAACGTCCCGAAGGGTTACAGGGTCAAGATCTCCAAATGGTTCATCCAGCATCAGTATCTCTGGTGAAGTTGCCAGAGCAAGCGCGATGAATGCTCTTACGTGTTCGCCACCGCTGATCTGATACGGGGTCTTGTCAAGGACACTCATTGGAAGATCCATTGCATCAAATACTTTCTTTGCATATTTCATAACATCTGTGTCTGGAACATGAGGGAACAGTTTTGGGAATATGTCAATTGACATCTTCATATCTTGCAAAGCTTGTGTTTTCTCCTCTTCTGACATATCAGGAAGCTGATAGATCATATCAAGTGTTTCATCGGAAATCTTCAATTCTATAGCTTTTTGTCTTGCATATTCGATTGCACCAGTCATCTTAATGCTCAGTCTGAAAGCGATCTGCTGCTTGACCGTAGAATGTGGTGACATTGTGAATTCCTGATGCATGATACTGATCTTGCTTCGGAGTTCAATACGTTTCTTGCTGTATTGGGTTATGTCTATCCATTCACCCTCGTGAAGGTATCCGACATGTCCGGATTTAATTTTGCTCAATCCTTCCATCATCTTTAAAATCGTGGTCTTTCCGGCACCAGAGGGCCCTATTAATGCAACGATCTCACCTCTGTATATATCAAGAGAGAAATCCTTGATATTCAACACTTCGCCAACTCTTATGAGTGCAAGACGCTTAGAAAGATCCCTCACTTGAATGATAGGTTCTGTCTCAGTGACTGGGGCAAGTTGGACCTGCGGTTTGAGTTCACTGAGGAAATGCTTAAGCACATCTTTTGGCTTGCCTTCATCAAATATCTTGCCATCTTGAAGAAAAATAACTCTGTCTGCAAGATACATATGAATTTCTGGCAGGTGTGATACAACGATGATCGGGATGTTCAAGGTATTCTTAAGGTCCTTTATCGCATCAAGAACTTCCTGTTTGGTGTCCGGTCCTGTCATTGTAACAGGTTCGTCCAAAAGCAAGAGTTTAGGGCTTGCTGCAAGTTGACGTGCGATGATTATCCTCTGTTTTTCGCCCCCACTTAGCAGATTTGCTGCATGCAGTGCCTTGTGTTCCATTCCAACGAGTTTTAGATATACCATTGATTTTTCATACATCTCATCATAATGGGGGGATTCTGGCAATGGCAATGATTCATGGCCTTCACGAAGAAAATTCAGTTTCCTGATAATATTCTCGATCGCAGGACCTGTCCAGAGTCCAAATGTACGCTGAAGATGGATCGCAGTATTCTTATTAAGGGTTTTAGCTCCTAATGATCCTGATTCAGGTGTGAAGGTTTCACCGTCAAGTTCGAAACTTCCCTCTTCAAATGGTTCGACTCCACGCAAGATCTTAAGTAGAGTAGATTTACCACTTCCACTTTTTCCGGTAATGCCTAGAATCTCTCCGTTTTTGACACTAAAACTAATGTCGTTCAGTATCCGTATTTTTTCAGAATTGACTTCATAGTCTTTGACGATATTGGAAACATTAAGCATGATAGCACCTTTATTGATAACTTATATGTATTTTACAAAATGTTATATAGAATGTATATTCGTGATGTTTGTACGTCTATATAATCTATACGCTCTGACATTAACACAAATAAAAAAAGAAATATTAAAAAAAAGGTATTTGTAGAAATGTATTAGTATGGCTGTGTAAATGTTATCGTCCTATTTAAAACTAAAACCAATGCGACCGCCGTCAGGCGGCACGTTCCATACATACTAAATTAAATAATCTAAATAGTTAGCAAAAAGTGTACAAGAAAATCTTCGCTATGCTCGGATTTACTCGAACTATATGTTTATAAAACATATACTAATAAAAATAGTGGAATACGCTGAAAGCGATTGAAAATTCAATGTGTATGTAGGGTAACGCCGCGCGATGCGCGTGTGGTAGAATCGTTTATATCATGAACTAATTGAACACTCTGCGCCATGACGTTGCACTGTATCTAAACAAAAACAAAAAAAGAAAACACCGTAGTTGAAAAACGTCAACTACTCATCTCTTTATGGCAGAGACAAGTTCCTCTATTTTTGACCTGACATCCTTTGTCTCTTCGACAATGGTCCCCGTCACGATCATATCAGCACCTGCCATGGCACTCATTTTAGCTGTTGCACCATCGCGGATACCACCACCAACAATCAGTTTGTTGTCCCCAAGTGCATGTTTGACCATACCTATCATTTTTGGATCGATCGGTTTATCTGCGCCTGAACCTGCTTCAAGATATGTATAATGCATTCCCAGATACTTACCCGCAAGCGCATAAGCCACAGCGATTTCCGGTTTATTCTGTGGGATCAACCTTGCGTCACCGACCCATCCAACGGTTCCGCCCGGTTCAACTATCAGATATGCCATTGAGAGGGTCTCAAGTCCGTACTTATAGACGAGTGGCGCACCCATTGCCTGATTGGTTGTAATAAAATTTACGTCGCGTGAGTTCAACAAACTCATAAAAAAGATGGCATCGGCATGTATACTAACCCCGCTTGCATTGCCAGGGAAAAGTATTGTAGGCTTGTCAGTCTGCTCTTTGATCTTAAGCAAAGTCTGGTCTAACAATACCCCACCGGCTCCGGTTGAACCCCCGACCATAATAGCATCCGTGCCCCCCTCAACTGCTGCGAGAGCAATCTCGCCAGCCTCTTCGGGGGATTGTGATGCCGGATCTAAAAGAGTTAAGTGAACCGTACCTTCACGTTTTACAATATCATTTAGGTACTCTTCCACTTGCATGAATTAGATCAGCCGCTCCTTACTTCCTTGGATTTTGTGCGTAAGTTCTTGTAACCGCATTTTCTACAACGTGTTGCCCTAACAGCGTTTCTTGCGTTGCATTTCATACATATCTTTTTATTGAGGATTCTCGCCTCTGCTTCCGGAAATCTTCCCATGGTCTCACCTGTGGTTTTGATATAATTATGATTTATCTAATTAATAATATGATTTACTTGTAATATGACATCATAAATAAGAATGTCGTTGGCTGGCTACATACATCTCAAAACATATAATGGTTTTGGGACTATGCCATCCATTTGACATAATATAGTTGATCGCACTCAAGTATTCATTGATCGTATGTGCTGCCAACTTTCCTGCACCCATTGCACTGATAATAGTAAGTTGCACCGATAATGACATTTTGTTGTAGCGCACTAAATGTGTAGGGATTTATTAAATAAATTCAATAGTCCCGGGCGGATTCGAACCGCCGTCTCAGGCTCCAAAGGCCTGAAGGATTGACCACTACCCTACGGGACTGCAAGATTGAGCGAAATACAGGCATACTAGTACTTATTACTTTTCAGTAGTACGCCTTATTATACCATATTTGCATAAAAATCATGCTTGAAATGTTTATATGAATACTTTCACCCCGCCCGGCTCAAGTATATATATGAATAGTGTTGATATATTTTATATCTGAAACAAAAAACCACGCACAGATTATTATGATAAATACAACTATAATTGATCCATATGCAGAAATTGTAATATTTGGAATTATCGCAATTATTGCTGCTTTTATTTTTGGTAGTATTGTCTGTTTGCTGTATCGTGTGTGTAAGTAATTTCTCTTGTCGGTGTCCGAAACGCTTCAAATCAGCTGCTAAAGCTAGATATGCCCATCATTTTTGAATAATAAGCGTTAAAATATCCCTGTCATGTAAATAATGATCGAGTCCGGCTCTTTGTCCGGGGTGTTTTGCAGAAGTTCCCCAAATTTGTGAATACCTGAACTTTCTCCTGAAATCTCGATGCAGTTTATCACAGATATCACCTACAGTAGTGCCGCTCACAACAATCATAGGTTCATCCATATCAGCCGCTTCACCCTGTGGTTTCATGTATATCCTTATGAAACAGAGCGTCTCGAATATAGCCTCTTTTACGGCACCAAGGTTCTTCTCCTTATCCGCGGATATCAAAATTGAATCCGGGAAATTTGCCATCGAGTCCTCGATAAGGATCTCATCTGCCATATCAACCTTATTGATAACCTGAATGGAATCTACATATACCCTGTTATCAAGAACAGCATCAATCAATTGGTCAACCGTAATATTCTCCCTAATAAGCACATGCGCATTGTGGATGCGGTACTCGTTCAAGACCGCTATGATCAATTTGTCGGATATATCAAGTTGCAGCGTCTTGCTGATAATGATGCCTCCCCGATCCTGCCTCACGATCGTGATATCCGGTGGTTCCTGATCCACACGTATACCTGCGGAATAAAGTTCATCCAGCAGAACTTCGTAATGATTAGTCTGAAAGACATCCAGAATAAAAAGAATGAGGTTTGAACTCCTGACAACCGAAATAACTTCCTTTCCACGACCGCGCCCCGATGCTGCACCCCTGACCATCCCAGGCACATCCAATATCTGTATGGTGGCACCTTTATAATCAAGTACACCAGGAATTACATCCAGTGTAGTGAAATCATACGCCCCCACTTCGGAATTTGCACCTGTCAACTTGTTAAGTAGCGTAGACTTACCCACAGAAGGGAATCCCACAAGTGCCACTGTTGCATCGCCCGATTTCTTGACTGAATAACCCTCGCCTCCCGATTTGGATGAAGCCTTTTTCTCAATCTCGTCACGTAGACGTGCAAGTTTTGCCTTCAATTTACCAATATGATGTGAAGTCGCCTTATTATAAGGTGTCTTACGGATCTCATCTTCAACTTCTTTAATATCTTCCTGTACGCCCATTTGCACCTTACACAACTTTAAGTTTAAAAAGACTTTCGCGACTGATTGTTTAATTGAGCTGTTACTATATATTCCGGGATATATAAGTTTCGGCGTGAAGGGGCTGTTTCAAAATCTAGTGATTACAGTGTTTAATGGAATAAATTTTCACCACAAGCGCGCGGAGAGCGCAGAGAACGCACATTTTACTCTCTGCGCTTTCTGCGGTGAAAAATTATTTGGTATTTGTATAGCTATTTTATACTAAACAATATCTACTTTTTGTA
>JAUSPM010000014.1 GCA_030655675.1 Methanosarcinaceae archaeon
TATGTTGACAGTGATTGAAACTTCGATGTGTATTCAGGGCAGTGGTGAAGAACGGCGCCGCGCTACGCGCGTGTGGTAGTGTCGTTTTTATTTCCAACTCATTAATCCGCAACGCTACAACACAACTTTATACCAGCTAAACAAATACAATAATACTAATAAATAATACTAATAAATGATACTAATATGTGATTCTAACATATAATACATATCAGATAATATATATCATGTAATATATATCAATTATTTAATTACACATATATTTTGTACACATTCCAGGTGATCATGAAATCAATAATATTACTTTTAAAAATATATGGCAGTCGTGACCGTGCTGTCCATTCGTTCGAATCTGTGATAGCTAATGACATCAAAGACATTGAGGCATCAGCCCAGATACATGTTACCAATGACGGATGGGTACAGATTGATATAACAGGTGAGGATGACGAGTTCTGTGCAAACTATTTGTTGACAAAATACGGCGCACCAGTCAAAGAAGCAGAGATTGGACAAGTCTACAAAGGATATATCCATTCAATAAACGAAGATGGGATCATTGTTGACATTGGAATTAAAGTCAATATAACCCTTGATGGACTCAAACCACTGGGAATAGGGGATGTCAAACAAATCGCATCACGTTTCGGCATCATACCACACCTTCCGGTTTCTATTGAAATTGTCAAGGTTGATAATGATACAAAAGTGTGCTTTACAAAGGAACAGGTTGACCTGTGGTGGAAATGGAAAAAGTCCAGCACTGACAGAGTTATAGCAAATGCTACAACCCGCTCTGAATTAAAGGCTGCAGTTAAAAAAACGGGACATTCACAAGATATTTACGGAATTGAACGCATAGGAATAATGGAACATGCAATCGTTTGTCGTGAAAAAACGGATGCACCCGGAATTGTAGCTCATATAGGTCCACTATTAAAATCAGAATTGGGAGTTATTATAAAACATGCATAATATAGTCTGACGATCTTATACAGATTGTTTAGTCCTGCATCACAAACAGACAATGTTCAAAACCATTTCCAAAACATTCCGTCTCTTTGATGGTGCAGTTGACCCCTAATTTTCCAAAAATTATTCCTTCCAGAAGCCCTTCATCAAAAGAGCAAAGAGTTTTACCAACAACAGGCATCAATTTGCAATCAAAACAATCATGGACAACAACTGTCAGTGGGTCTGTATTGATCACGGACACATTCCCCATATTGTTTGTATCCCAAAAATTTGCTATATCCTTAAGCACACCATCGAGATCAGTTGATTTGAAGTTGATGGATAGGCTTTCTCCTATATCTGCCCCTATCTTTTTCATGATAGGCTCATGATTGATCCCATGTGCTTCAAAACCAAATCGCATAGCATGAAAAATGGACTTTAAAAAACTGTATTCGTCACCATTGGATGACGCAACTCTTTCTAATATTTTTTTATAATGTTTGATGATAGGTTCTTGCGAACAAGCCATGTACTGAGAATTTAGGCTATATATCTTTTTTCTCTTGTCATTTGCATCAATGTGCTCTTCGAGCAGGTCGCATGACTTAAGGTCAGTAATGTGTACTGAGATCGTTGATTTTGCCTTTCCGGTATGTTTAACAATTTCATCGAACGATCTTGAGCCGTTCTTTAAGAAATCCAATATTATAAGTTTGACAGGACCATTTAATGCAATGAAACCGTAATCTGTAGAAAATAATGCAGTGTGGTCTCCAGCTCGTGCCATGGTAATAAATAATATAGTGCAATATATATAAATGTTCGTTCGCAAACAACCGAATTGAATTCATGTAAACTTTATTTATAAAAAGATTATTTGTTTTGTGCATTAAATGTTGATCACAATTTTGGATGAAATACGAAAAAATCCTCGCTATGCTCGAATTTACTCGCACCATATATTTATAAAATATATACTATGAAAAAGGCAATCCTGATACCGGTTGAAAAAGCAGAATCTGCAAGGTCTGACCTACTTCAAAGAGATTTACTTGATGGCACCAGAAAGATCAAATTGACCAGATCTAAAGATGAAAAATTTCTGGAGATTCCCATCAAAGCGGATATAGAAGGATACACTGTCATTGAACAGGATGCTCCCGAATATTATGGAAAATGGCAGTCATTAAAAGATCGACTTAAATATATTATTCCCTCGGATGATTTCAAATACGTGCCATCCGGTTGGCAGATAATCGGCGATATAATAATAGTCAGCATACCACCGAAAATCGATAACATAAAATCTATTATTGCAAAAGCTCTTCTTGATATGTATCCACGATGCAAAAGCGTGATTCAGGATTTTGGGATCGAGGGACAATTTCGCGAACCAAACCGAATAAGCATAATTGGGGATAAAACCGAAACCATTCACAAGGAGCACAAATGCCTTTTAAAGATGGATGTTACAAAAATAATGTACTCAAAAGGCAACCTGTCTGAGCGAAAGCGGATGAGTCAGGTCGGAAGCGGCGAAGTTGTTGTTGATATGTTTGCAGGCATCGGATATTTTTCTATCCCGATGGCAGTACATGCAAAACCAAAACAAATAATTTCTATTGAACTCAATCCTGTATCGTTTGGTTACCTGTGCGAGAATATCAAGTTA
>JAUSPM010000068.1 GCA_030655675.1 Methanosarcinaceae archaeon
CTGAGGCATGTGAAAAAAATAAAATAAAAAGGATAAGTATTAAATGAAAAGTTTTTAAGGTTGTTACTGTTCAGTATTCGTTATCTTTGAAGAATGGTTTTGGCAATTTGAATGAATGTGCCATGAAACCATATGCGAACAATACTACACAGTACATAAGAAGTATAACTACAACTGAACCTGCATACTTTGTAATTGGATCATGTCCCGGATGAATCTCGGTCCCAAATACCATGTTTGGAATGAAATAGATGCTCCAATACAATCCTGCAATCCATACAGGAATCTGAACTGCTAATGAAATGAACCATTTTGCGATACTCATGATATTTACCCTATAGAACGCAATAGCGAAATCATTATATAAGCTTTTTTAAATCGTCCTGACTACATATTGGTTTTTACAATCTATAATTACAATACACCATATATGTGGTTTTTTGGATATTTATGATCTTTTTCATCAAAAGATTTCGAAATATATATATCTGTGAGAGCATCTTTTCCAGATATGTGTATAATAATCAATCTGATAAAAAGATCGTTGGATCAATAAAAAAACAGAGGGGTAATATATGAATCAAACAAACAAAGATATTCTTGCGCTCACACTGTGGATTGTTTCTATAGGGCTAGTACTTGCGGGTATTTATGTTCTTTATACAGAGTATGGAGCAAATATGCCATATCACGAGAGCATATTTCCGGGAAGGTCCTCAGAACCCGTTGAACTTAGTAGAGGTGGAGAACTGGCTGAAAATATCGCACACATATTTATGTACATGCTAGATCTAGGTGTGCCGGTATTTGCAATATTGATCGGTCACCATTTGCTGATGAGTTTGCGATCTATATTATCAAAACACGAGGGATAATATGACCAAAACAGAGCCAAATATTGAACGATTTAATCTTAATCAAAGATTGCAACATGCTGTACTTGCAGTATCATGCCTGATCCTTTTTATAACAGGTCTATTAATAAAATTCCCGGATGATCTGGGATATTTTGCAATGCTGCTTGGAGGATTCGAGGTAACCACCACAATGCACAGGTTTGCAGGCGGTGGTATTTTAGTACTATGTATCTTCCATCCACTGTATTACCTGTTTAACCGCGAGTGGATGAAAACAAAAGAAATACTACCAGGTATCATTGATGTAAAGAACATCATAGCTGATACATTATACATCGTTGGCCTGTCTAAAAAAGGGCAGTACAAAAAATACGCATACCGTGAGAAACTCGACTACTGGGGTGCAATAATATTCTTCCCAATATTGGTTGTCACCGGTATTGCATTATGGTTCCCGATATTCTTTGTACAAAACATAGCAGCTGCGGATTACCTCCCTGCAATGCGGGTCATCCATACAATGGATGCGATATTAGCAGGCATGGCAGTAATGATGCACATGTATAATGTTCACCTAAATCCGGAGTTCTTCCCTGCGAACTGGACCATGTTCACAGGCCAGATATCCCCTAAAAGGGCAGAAGAAGAGTTCCCGCTCTGGTATGAAAGTGTCATAAATAAGAATGAAGAGTGAAAACTCTTCTTGTTTTCTATTTTTTTGTTGTATCTATTTTATAAATATATAATTCGAGTAAATCCGAGCATAACGAGAATTTTCTCTGTTATATATTGAATTTGATGCTCAACATTCTTTTTTAGTATTAGCATCGTAACATAACATTGATGATCATACGACTCTTTGTTCCAGATGATTTTAAAGAGATACTTTCAATTGAACAAGATGCTTTTAGTGACCACAATCCTCTTGCTTACATCAATTTCTATGAAATGAACGCAAACGGATTTTTGGTAGCCGTAGAAGATAATATGATAGCTGGCTTTGTAGTGGGTTATCAACTAAATGAAAATGAGGGACGCATATTCTCGCTGGCTGTTAAAGATGGATACAAAGGCCGTGGGATTGGAGGCAGGCTAATCCATTCAATATTAAAAGTATTCTATGAAAACACATTCCAAACTGCAAGCCTTGAAGTCCGCATAAGCAACGTGCGCGCACAGCAATTATACCAGCGAATTGGATTTGTGCCTTGCTGGATCGAAAAAGAGTATTATTTTGATGGAGAAGATGGAGTCATTATGAAGATGCGTACATCTCCACAATGTTCATCTTGTGTTTTGGATAATTCATTACAGGAACATGTCAGTCCTACCAGACATGAACCTGTTTTTGAAAACCCTGGTTCTATTTAGTTGCTTTGTACAAGCTCAGAGCCGCTTCGTAATGCAAGTTCATGCATCCTTGCAGATGTTCTTCCAATACCAGAGAATTCATCATCTGATATTATAGAAGCAAGTTCATTTCCAAGAACAAAAATTGCATGTTTGTGTTCTGCTTTACTTCGGTGAATGTGTACAGGACTTATTGACAGTGAGTGATATTCGTCGAAACCGCAAGTGGATTCATCACATTCAAAATGTTTCTTGATCTGTGCCATCAATGTATGTAACTGAATTAGTTCATCTTTGTGCATAATTACCAACCTAAACCCTTTTCATAACAAATATAAGCTTAACCACAATATGCTAACATACAAGTATTATTCCAATTCTGATAAAACCATTATTACCGGATGGGTATTTCCGATTTCACCTATATAAGTATTTATATAAATTATTTAGTATTAATCGTGATGAATCGATACAGATATAACAAATAAATAATAAAAAAGAAGTTGTCAGAAAATGATATAATAACGGCCTAAAGACCGTTTTTTACATTTCCTGACTTTGTATATTACAATCCCTGTGTTGTAAATACTTTCACTGATGCAGGGCTTTTTGAAATATCCCCCACCTTAACACCAACAAGATTCTCGATCCCTTTATCTACTGCAATATCAAGTATCCTTTGAGTTATCACGCCATCAAATACAACACTTTTAACATTTTCGCTGCTCTTTAGTGTGTGCACAAGATCGCGAACTGCAGTCTCCACAACTACATTATCATCTGATCCTAACAGACGCGCCCCAAGTGTACCCAACAATTCATCTGCATGGATTTTGAATCTGCTGCCCTCCATTGCTTCTTTTGCAGATACTGTAACTTTTGGCTTTGATTCAACTTTTCTTGCAGGTTCTCCACGGCGTTGTTGTGACGGTTCTGACACTGTTCGATCATGTCGTTTTGTAGGAGTCTTTTCAATCCTTTCAGTCCGTTCAATCCTTTCAATCCTTTCAACCTTTTCAGCCACAGGTTCCTTAACTTCTGCATCTCTTCGTTCATTTCTGTTTGGCACCCTTGTGACCCTTTGAGCCTTAGAAGGCTCAGACTGCTTGACAGAATATTTCTCCATAACCTGTTCAACAGGTATCTTCTGGCGCAGTGCCCGCACGATCTCCCTCTGGACAAGATCTTCAACGCTTTTTCCATCAGGTGCCCTGGCAATATAGTCAATATCTGCAACTTGGAGAAGTTCCTTGATGATAAGTTCCCCTCCGCGGTCACCATCTGTAAATGCAGTAACTGATCTTGTTTTGGTAAGTTCTGCAACTTCTGGTGGAACATTTGTACCGCCGACACAAATTGTGTTCTTGATACCATATTTCAAAAGGTTCAGTACATCAGCACGCCCTTCGACAACCACAATGGCATCCGATTCAAGCATGTTAGGACCACATGGGATTTTGTTCTTACCGTAATACTGCATCTCCTCAATGCGCAAAGACTGACGTACTTCGTCAGCGATCTCCTGTGATTCAGGTAGATTAACATCGAACATTTCGGTGAGAATGAACTTCGCCCTGTCAACGATATGTTTTCTCTTTGTCGCGCGCACATCCTCGATATTGGTTATCTCGATCTGTGCACTGCAAGGACCGACCCTGTCAATCGTTTCAAGTGACGCTGCCAGGATTGATGTCTCAACCTTATCAAGACTTGACGGAATCAGAATGTTTCCTTTTGCTTTCCCGCCTTTTGTATTTACAATAACCTCTATCCTGCCTATACGACCTGTTTTTTGAAGGTCTCGCAGGTCAAGGTCTGAGCCAAGCAACCCTTCGGTCTGTCCGAAAATTGCACCGACTATATCGGGGCGCTCAATGACCCCATCCGCACTGATCTTGGAATGAATGATGTATTTTGTAGTATCTGTATTTTGCATATTTATATCCTCCACAATTAAATTTTCTTATTGTGCGTTTTTCATAGTATATATTTTACAAATATATAGTGCGAGTTAATGCAAACGAAGTGAGCATTTTCTCGTTGTACATAATCTATAATTATGTACTCCAAGTCAATCTGAGCGTCAGCGAAGATTTTCTTGTTTGAAGCCTATGCAAGGCTTATTTTACATTATCGAGTAAATCCTTCTATACAATTGAATTAACCCGGGATACCTTGTATTTTATACAAGGAGTCCGACAAAGTCGGATTGACATAATTTTACATTATGCCATACATACAAAAATAGCAGAATAAAAATAATTTACAACATTGATCGATCAGGATAATAGTTTCTGATATATCTACCAGTCAGAACTAATTTTCCCCTCAAATACTAATACTGTGTTTGTACAATGTTCCGTACAAGTTGTTGTTCGTGTTTTTATATGCCGAACTTTTTACACAATGTCACAATAAAAACAGTGATTATAAATGTTTTTGCATCATGCTGTTTGCATGTTAGATCCGATATGAACA
>JAUSPM010000071.1 GCA_030655675.1 Methanosarcinaceae archaeon
GGCGGTTGTACTGGTTTTAGTTTAAGGTAAAACACTCTCGTTTGCGCAGTTATCTCCCCACAGATATACAAATACGATTATGCTATTTTGTATGTATGGAACGTGCCGCCTGACGGCGGTCGCATTGCTTTTAGTTTCAGATGGAATAATTACATTTACGCAGCCATCCTACTACAGCTATACAAATACCTTTTTTTAAACATGGGTACTTATTAATGTGAATGGCAGAGTAAAAACGAAACTATAAAGCGACGGCACGTCATGCCCCGCAGTTCTACTGCGGTTGGGTGTGCCGTCGCAACGTTTGACCTGAACGTCAGCGAAGATTTTTTGCATCAAGGCCAGCAATTATTCTTCATGTTTTTTCCTAAGGAAAAAAACCATAATAATAGCAATTATTGCAAAAATACCTTCAAACCCTGGCATTATCACGTCTTTAATATGGTCAAGTTGCTTGCTCTGAGTAACATTTTGCACATTTTCATCTTCAACTGGAACAGTCACCTTTTTATCGATTGTTGATGATGGAACAAAACCGTCAGCCGATCCAGTAACATATTTTGCTCTTAATGATGGCATATCAGCGATAGTATATGCATTTTCATATCCGCTTAAATCTTCCAATAGTAGTGGCATTGAAAGTTGTATTATTGGTTCTGGAACTTGGACATCACTTATCGTTTCCAAAACAATTCTCATCGTATAATTAAATTGTAACGATTCACCCGGTCGAACAAATCCACTATGTGTAAGAACGTCTTCGTCTTCGATCAGCAATGCAGATTTTGGCAAAACATCAGTAATAGTAACATTTATCGGCAGATCGCCGATATTCTCCATCTTCACATTGACATTTATCAGGTCATTTTTCTGTACATTTAATGTTGTAGATGTTTTTTCAGAGTTCAATGTTTTTGTAACGTAAATATATGGTCCATGCACATCTATACTTGGCGCATTTGAATTTGTATTTATGTCATCTCCCCACATATTCCATGTTGCAGATGCGGCAGGCATTTTCAATTTTCCCGGGATTTCAGGCAACAGAGTATATTCAAATACTCTGTATTCTTTGGCAGGTAGGTCAAATTCCCATGACATATTTTCGTTCCCATCAATTAATTTGAAATTAACAGGGATGCTATCATTTAACACTACATGAACTTTTCTGCTCTGGACATTGCTCACCCTTATTGAAACATAGACGTTTTTACCTATGCTAATCTCATCTATTATATTCTTGCGAATTTGGATTGGATCCTTTATTTTAATCGTTACCGATCTTTGGACTGTGTTAACAGTACCGTTGGAATCACTCCAGCTGGCATTTACGGTTAATGGATATGAGTTCTTTTTAGGATATGTCGGAAATCTCAATTTTAGTTCTTCTGTCCTTTCTGCATCCCCTTCTATGCCCCCCAAGTAGTTGTATGACAATTTATAATCATTATTTTTAAGTGTCAGGTCATCAATATCAATATCAAACGTTACATCTCTTGCAGTAAGATCACCGTCATTTTCCAGGGTCACATTTAGTTTTATATCAGAATCCAATTCGTATGGACTTTCAGTTGAAATGCCAATTGAGAGGATTGCTGCATCTTTTACAGCAAATTTTCCTCTCCACATTTTGACTTCAGCTTTTGGATTTGAAGGCCAGAAACCAAATGACGGTAGAACATTTTTGTTTGTGACTTTGATAGCTTGAAGTTTAATCTCATCATTATAGTTCCAGATTGTTCCTTCCGAAAGAATTACATTTTCTACGACAACATCATCTTTCAGGATATCAAGAGCAACCAATCCTTCACCACTGAAGTCTGATAATTTAATAACATAGTCCCCTTTTGGAAACTTAAATGAACTCCAGCTGAATGTAAATGTGACCTCGTCGTCCCATGTAACTTCATCTTCAGCAACCGCTAATGGGATAGATTGGGTAAACAGAAAGATTAGTAGGATCAGTATAATGTACTTTTTAAAAATCATTTTATTCACCGGAATTCAGGGACACATTTACATAAATTTTGTCGTATATTAACCAATCGCAATTGTTCCATTGATGTATGAATATCGTTGTCGGGATGCACTCGCATCACCATGCAGGTAATGCATTTCTGTTGTTTGCAATGTAGCATTTGATTCGGAATGGCAACCAACACATGCCATGTAGCTCTTGGATACGCTAGAATCAACTGTGCCGCCCGGCGTATATCCAAAGGCGGGTATTTCACCTATGATGCGGCTTGTTGCCTGAGTGCTTGCATTTTGATAGAACATGTCATGCACAGTTGCTGATGACAATGCTTTTCCAATGGAAACTTTATCTGTCACGTCGTTTGTAAATAATTCTGGATCAGTATAATTGTAATTACTATTTCCATGACACCTGTCATCATCACAGAATCTTCTGGTCGCAGCATGTCCGGAATCCGTGATGGGTGTGGTCTGGTGGCATAGTCTGCAAAGTTCTTCATTTTCTACAACATTGTTCCCATCGGCATCTAAAACCATTCGGTATGACTTTGAATCGCTGTCTCGAATCCACATTTGTGTTGGAGAATTCCACTCCCATGTATCATTTGAGCCGCTGCTGTCTCCGTCCAGGTTGGTTGTTATATTACCAACATTAGGGTCATAATCGATGCCACCGACTGCAAGATATGTGGTGTAATTGATGTTCAGTGCAGCACTTTGGTGTGCGTTAAGAACAGATGCATTCGATGCAAGCATTTCTGTATGAATATTATTGTGACATTTTGCACAATCAACATTGGTACCGTTTACAAAGTCATGCTGACCGGTATATAGAGACAGTGTCTGTGGTACAGCTGTAATTACAACTGCGAACAAAGACACTGCAATCAACACAAAGTGGATTGGTTTTGGCATTTGTCGTCACACCTGATTGAGAATATATCTCGAATTGTTATACAGCACAGCTGTGTCATTTGTAATATAATGTCCAGACTGGTTAAGTCCGCTTACACCTGAATAGATTGTGATATTACCGTTACTATCGTAATTTGAGTGACAATTTGTACAATATATCTGTTTGGTCATATTATGGGCCAAGTTTACACTTTTAGTAGGAATTGCGCTTGGGTTATACCCGTGACATATACATCCTGCATCTGCGTGAGCACTTATCATAGTGCTTGACACTTGTTCAGGATGGCATTTTAAACACATTTCAGCAACACCATATTCCACACTTGTTTTGTTTGTGTATAGCGTATGGCTGTCTTGAAAAATTGCCTGAGAATTTATAACGGTAACAAGCCCAACTGCAAGTAATCCAATGACCAAAAAAGTGACTTTTGCTCTTGCACCAATTGTAGCAGTGTGCCGTAATGTTGTTAATAATTTTTTTCCCATCCAAAATCACAAACTGTCATATTTGTTAATATTATATATATATAACATTTGATTAAAATACTTTGG
>JAUSPM010000039.1 GCA_030655675.1 Methanosarcinaceae archaeon
GCCGCCTTTTACAAGCAAGTTCGACAAGCATGAAAAAGAAGGTATCTATATGTGTACCGGCTGCGGGCAGGAGTTGTTCCGCTCGAACGAGAAGTTTGATTCAGGCAGTGGATGGCCAAGTTTCTGGACTCCGATCTCAAATGACAGGGTCGAACTGAAACCGGATAATAGTCTGGGAGTGCACAGGACTGAAGTGGTGTGTAGCAGGTGTGGCGGGCATCTGGGGCATGTATTCGATGACGGGCCACGGCCGACGGGGGAGCGGTATTGTATCAATTCGCTTTCGCTTGAATTTGAAGATGAGTGAATATTATTTTCAATGATATTATCGGGGTCGAGGATGTTCAAGTAGATCTAAAATGGCGGTGCTGACAGTGAGAAAAGCGTGGGCGTTCGTGTGCCGCCGTGAAGTATGGCTATGATGCGCTCGTTTTTGGTTGGTTGAATATGTTTTGGAGATTGTTTATGGTCGTAAACGATCTCGGATTGATTATCAATCCGGGGAATTGACACTTATGAAATATCATATCACACCATATCTTTTTTAATCAATTACATCATAATAAATATTCACATCTACATATTATGCATTTATACATCATTTAATCAAAAGTATAGCGGGGGTTAGCTATGGACAACAATAGATTATCATGGATGATGGGCGGCGAGGCAGGCGTCGGCATCATGGCAGCAGACATGGTCTTTTCGAAAACATGCACACGGGGAGGTCTGCACATATTCAGTACAGTGGATTATCCGTCCCTTATCCGTGGAGGTCATAATGTCTCACATGTGCAGGTCGATAAGGAAAAAGTATACTCGCATGCACAGCAGGTCGACATACTTGTCGCATTGAACAGGGAAACAATAGACCTGCACCTTGATGAACTGTCGGAAAATGCTGCAATCATCTATGATGGTGACAATATTGAACTGTCATACGAAGATCTCAAGCGACAGGATGTCACCCTTTGTAATGTTCCCATAGGAAATCTCATAAAAACAAACTCCCTGCCAAAAATTGTAGCAAACACTGTGGCATTGGGAGCATCATTTGGCCTTGTAAAATATGACCTTTCCATCTTAGAAGGCGTGCTTCGTGACACTTACGAGAGAAAAGGCGAATCTGTTGTAGAAAGTAATCTCAAGGCAGCAAAAGCAGGATTTGATTATACAGCCAAAAACTATGCTGGCACATTTACACGCTCAATATCACCAATCCATCATCCATCCGGCGGTACTGTTGGTAATAGTGGCACAGATGATACAGGTAAAAAAGATGTCACAACAGAAAAAAGGATGGTCATAACAGGCAATGACGCAATTGCAATGGCTGCCATCCGTGCAGGCCTGAAATTTTATTCAGCATACCCCATGACACCTGCCTCTTCCATCCTTCATTTTCTGGCAGCACATGAACGGCGATTTGGTTACATTGTAAAACAGACCGAGGATGAGATCGCTGCCATAAATATGGCAATAGGTGCATCCTATGCAGGTGTGCGCTCCATGACTGGAACATCTGGTGGTGGTTTTTCATTGATGTCAGAAGCGCTTGGTCTGGCTGCCATAACTGAGACACCACTTGTTGCTGTGTGGGGGCAGCGTCCGGGACCAAGTACTGGTCTGGCCACATGGACGGAGCAAAGCGACCTGCGTTTTGCCCTTAGCGCATCCCAGGGAGATTTCCAGAGAATAGTTATGGCACCAGGTGATGCATCTGAATGTTTCTATGAAACCATACGGGCATTCAATCTGGCAGAAAAATATCAGGTACCTGTAATCATCATGACTGATAAATATCTGGCAGAAAGTCATGAGAGTGTCGATATTTTCGATACATCCTCGATCAAGATCGACCGAGGAGATATTATTGCTCCCACTGATGAGAACGAGGACGTGCAAAACAGTTATTTTAAACGCTTTGCGCTCACGGATTCAGGAATATCTCCAAGAGCATTTCCGGGCGCGCATGCTGGTCTTGTCAGGGTGGAAAGTAGCGAACATGATGAATATGGCGATTATACTGAAAATGAAGATCTCCGCCAGGCCATGGTGGATAAGAGATTTGCTAAGTTCGATGGCGTGCTCTCTGATCTCGGTGAAGATGCAATAAAGATCATGGGTGAGGGTACAGAAAATGAGACGCAGAAGAATGAGAACAAGAATGCCATTACCATGATCTCATGGGGTTCCATAAAAGGACCCATTAAAGAGGCCTCAAAACTTCTGGCTAACGATGGGATACTTGTCAGGCATGCTCACGTACTTTACATAAATCCCTTTGATACAAAAAAGATGGAAAGCATAATCAAATCGGCGGATACTACAATTTTAGTGGAGAATAATAAAGGTGCTCAACTTGGTGGCGTTATAAAAGAAAAGACCGGACTTGATGTGGACCATACATTACTAAAATATAACGGGCGCGAGTTTTATCCTGAGGAAATATACAGGAAAGTAAAAGAGATTGTAGGGGCTGTGGAGGCGAAATCATGACTGACGTAAATGGTACATCCCAACACACATTCGATACCGTGGCACAACCTACATGGTGTCCCGGATGCGGTAATTTCGGCATACATACTGCCATCAAGAATGCATTCACACAGTTAGGACTTGTCCGAAATGAAATTGCTGTTGTGACGGGAATAGGCTGTTCAGGCAACACTGCCCAGTGGTATAATACCAACGTTTTTCACAGTTTACATGGCAGGACACTGCCAGTGGCAACCGGAATAAAGCTTGCAAATCACGAACTTACTGTGCTGGCAGAAGGCGGTGATGGTGACGGGCTTGGTATCGGTGTGGGTCATCTGGTACATTCCATCAGACGCAATCTTGACATAACCTACATCATTCATGACAATCGGGTGTATGGTCTTACCACAGGTCAAACTTCACCCACAAGTGTCAAGGGATTTGTCACGAAATCAACGCCAACAGGTGTCATTGAGATTCCCGTAAATCCAATTGCCCTTGCGATATCCTCCGGCGCAACTTATGTTGCAAGGGGTTATTCCGGTGATATCGAGCATCTCACTAAACTGATCGCAGATGGAATAAAGCATAATGGCTTTGCGTTGATCGATGCCACACAGGTATGTGTCTCGTTTAATCATGCGAACACATACAGTTGGTGGGCTGAGCGGATATACAGGCTTGAGGATGACGAGACGTATGACTCCAGAGATAAAATGATGGCGTTTGAGCGCTCACAGGAGTGGGGTGAACGCATCCCCACAGGATTATTTTATCGTGAGGAACGTGCCACATATGAGGATGAACTGCCCCAGATCGCAGACCGACCGTTGGTGGGACAATCGATGGATGTTGACATCACAGAGCTTATGGGCGAGCATGTGTGATAGTCTGCTCAAATGATTTCGGGAAATATGGATTATTGAGTCAAAGACCCCGGACATTGCTTCGCTTTGTCCGGGGGAACTTAAAAATGCATGAGATTTCTATCTATGATGTTGCTTTTGCCCGTTCATCTTGTGACATATTAGCCAATTTCTCAACTTCTTTTATATCGAGTTTAAGTCCTTCAGCCACCCGCCGCCCATAATCCGGATCTGCCTTGAAGAATATAGCCGTCTGGCGGAGTTGTATACGCTTTTGTGCTCCCCCAAGATGACCGATAATATTACCTGTCAGATTCTCACGATCCTGATCGCTCATCACATCACGATACAGATTGCCGGGCTGGACAAAATCATCATTTGGATGCGTATATGGGTGACGATCTGCCTGTCCGGAGATATCCATCGGAGGTTCTTTTGCAGAAATGTCTGGCTCTGGTCCATTAAAACTGTTTGGCCAGTAATTCGGACCGCCGCCACCGTTTAGATCGATGCGCATAAATCCATCACGCTGATAGCTGTTCTCAGTTGCATTTTTCGGTGCATTTACCGGCAACAGATGGTAGTTCGGCCCCAGTCTGTGGAGATGGGTATCATGATACGAGAAAAGACGACCCTGAAGCATTTTATCAGGAGATGCGGCAATACCCGGCACAAAATTCTGCGGGCCGAATGCAGCCTGTTCAACTTGCGCAAAGTAATTTTTAGGGTTACGGTTCAAAACCAGTTTGCCAATCTCGATCGGTGGGAAATCAGCATGGGGCCAGACTTTAGTGATATCAAAGATATCAAAACGATAATCCTTTGCCTGCTCAGGTGTCATTATTTGCATCTGGAGGGTCCATGATGGGTAATCTCCCCGTTCAATAGCGTCATAGAGATCTCTTGTAGCATGGTCCGGGTCCTTGCTGCGCATGATATCTGCTTCCTGTCTGGTAAAATTCTTGATTCCCTGATCAGTCTTAAAATGATATTGCACCCAGAAATATTCACCTTTCTCATTATACCACTTAAAAGTATGACTGCCATAGCCATTCATGTTTCGAAATGAGGCTGGAGTGCCACGATCGGAAAAGAGAATGGTTATCTGGTGAATTGATTCCGGTGTCAGGGAAAGGAAATCCCAGAACATGTTCGGATCCTTACAGTTGTTGGCAGGGTTACGCTTTTGCGTGTGTATGAAGTCCGGGAATTTTAACGGATCACGTATGAAAAAGACCGGGGTATTATTTCCGACAAGATCATAGTTTCCTTCCTCGGTATAGAACTTCAACGCAAATCCCCGTGGATCACGCTCGGCATCTGCTGATCCCTTTTCTCCTCCTACGGTTGAAAATCGGGCAAATACCTCGGTTCGCTTGTCAATTTCGGAAAGGAATTTTGCCTTTGTGTATTTGGTAACATCTGCAGTGACTTCAAAGTATCCACCCGCACCTGCTCCCTTTGCATGCACTACACGTTCTGGTATACGTTCGCGATCAAAGTGACCTAACTTCTCCAGCAGGTGAGCATCCTGCATCAATACAGGTCCTCGTTCTCCGGCAGTAATACTATTCAGGTCGTTCGCGACTGGTATTCCAAAAGCAGTAGTTAATTTCTTCTTTTGATTCGTGTTATCCATTGAAATCCTTCCTATTTTCTCTTTAGTTAAGTTTTCATTTGACATTTGTTAAGGGTGTATGAAGGTGTTTGGGCTTCACAAACCTATTATGAAAACGAGAAAATTCTCCCTCTGGTCGAATTAACTCGAACTATATAATTCTATAAATTATATACTAAAATAAAAAGAAGTCTCACTCGACTTCTTTCAAATCGGCTATGTAGTCGTACAGGAATGCTGCACCAACTGCACCCAATATGGGGCCGATGATGTATATTGGGAAAAAGTTCCACAGGCTTGGCCCGCCAAACAGTGTATCCACAAGATATGGTCCAAAGGTACGTGCCGGATTCAGTGACGAGCCGGTTATATTTCCTGTGACGATGATATCCACCGCCACCACCATACCGATCGCGAACCCTGCAAACTGTCCCGGAGCACGTCTATCTACCGCAACACCCATGATGGTCAGCATCAACAGGAACGTCGCTATACCCTCAGAGAGAATTGCCTGAGCGTATGTGACTCCCTCGAATGGTGCCGTTGCACCCAAACCCCCGATGGTGGCGGCTCTAGTACCAAGTACTGCTAAAAGACACAATGACCCCAGTGTGGCACCTGTAAGTTGTGCCAAAATATATGGTATCACATCACGTGTGGGGAAACGCTTGGTCGCCCAAAGTGCAATGGTGACTGCCGGGTTTATGTGGGCTCCTGATATGTGGCCAAAGGCATAGATCATACACATGACGATAAATCCGAATGCAAGACCTATGGCAAGCCAGTCTCCAAGTCCACCGTAGCCGATCCCTATGTTAAATCCGCCCTTATTGGTCTGTCCTGCCGCCAGCAATAATGTAATCACTGCTGCCCCTGTGCCTATGAATACAAGGGCAAAGGTACCGATCAATTCAGCCAATGAGCGCTTAAATAATCCAATTTCAGGCATGGGGTCACCTCATTTCAATGCGGAATAGCATTCATGACAAAGAATGCGGGGCATTTTCTTCGATGTCTTCTGGCGTGGGATTGGATAGCCGCCTTCCCACATATCAATATCAGCCCGCACCAGATGTTCTTGGCACAGAGCCATGCCACATACAATGCATGTGGCAATGGCAACTGTCTCTTTACCCAGTTGGGCACAAACGTAGCAATGCATATCAAAGCCTCCTCAGATGGCTTCTGCCCACTGGCAATATTGGTGCCTGACATTGATGGAGGTTGTAGCACAGCGCTTGCATACCCTTGCAGGTGCTCCCGGATTATCCTTATTCAACGCAATGATGTTTGTCATCATGGTTGCTGTTACGGGTTCGCTTGTGAGCAGGCACGGATAATCAGCCAGCCTCATCATTGATGAGAAGCGGACTGTGATTGCACAACCCGGATATGCGTATCTTTGTGGATTCATTATGACTTCATTTTTATCTATCGGGGAGAGGTCTATTGCATATCCGCCGGATTTCAGATTTAATGAAGACTTACTGCCGTTTCGAATTCTTTGTGCCTTCTCCAGCATGGTCCAACCGCGCCAGATCATATCCATAAAGTCATGGTTATGAAGTTCTGCTGCCGCGCCTCTTGTAGGATACAATTGGACGTAGTTGTGGAACCTCTTGTTGAGCAGGTCAACAATCATGGGTGCTGTGAATCCATCTTTCTCTAGGATATATTCTGCACCGGCTGCCGTAGAAGCGGTCGCAAGGCTTAGAACCTTATTTTCGTCATCGATACCCTGTTTCAGTGCATTGTTAAGTGTACTTTCCAAAACTGCAGTCTCGGCTTCAATGATTGCCATTATCACGTCGTCTTTGCACATATTAAACGTGGACTGAGAGATGTGATGTGCTATGTCACCTACACAGTATGCAGGGACGGTTACAATATTTGCATCGATCACTCCATCATCGATGGCTGCTGTTACGGTGGATTTCATACGGGCCTTATACAGGTCCTGATATTTTCTCACATCAAAAGAAGTATGTCCGGCATCTGCCATGAGTTTTGTTTGCGCCTCAATTGGCTGGTCGTAGATGAATTTCAACATCTCTATCTCATCGGCCACTGCTTCCCCTGCAGTTTTCCCATCTTCGATTGCATGGGCAAACACGTCTCCTATGCCATATGATGTATTCATTCCCCATGATTTTGATGCAAGGATGGTGCGTTTATAGTCATCATCTATGTCTACATTCTTAAGGATCCTGTTCACCAGATTGGTGGTGCTGCCGGGAACGAGGGCGAAATCCACGACACATGTAGGTCCATAGAATCCGCCATATCTTCGTATGACTTCCCGTGAAATAATTGGTTCTGCTTTTTCAATTCCTTCTATGAATTTTTCCATTGCCGCACGAAACTCCGGTTTTTCCTCATACAGTATTTCAAGGATCGGTCCGGTCTGGTAATGCTCAACAAAAGGGTCGTCTTCCGGTCTGACTGTATCTGTAAGGCTACTCAGTATCTCATAATGTGCATTGATCGAATCCTTGTGCAAGTCGAACACGGCTTTGCTCTGTTCCCCTTCCGGTTGCATTTTGTTTGCAACATCTACATAGGGTTTCACGTCTTTCAATTTGAAATTGGTGCCTCTCTTTGCTTTTATCACTCCCACATCAGCTTTTTGGGCTGCTATAGCTTCTCGTATCATCTTTTCACATACACTCATTTGAGTTTCCTCCTTGGAGCATTTAGATCTACGCAGCGTGACAGTATTTGCTGTTTTCACCAACACTCCCTAACTATATGGTTTGTGTTAGTTCTTTAAATGGTTGACGCATGGATAAAATAATATTAATAGTGTAGGTGCAGGGTTGTAATTTTCCACATCATGCAAAACATTCCATACAAATATAATTATAAGCATAAACCTCCAATACATAACCATGCCAGACATCCTGATAAAAAATACAAAAGTATTTTTCAATAATTATCTCCAGCCCGCCGAGGTCACGATCGAGGATGGGAAGATCACAAGGATCGCAAAAGACATCCAGGTATCATCCGTTGACCGCGTAATCGATGCAGGCGGTGCACTCACCCTTCCGGCAGGTATTGATGTGCATGTGCATTTCAGGGACCCCGGGCTTACGCACAAAGAAAACTGGTACTCGGGCTCATGCTCTGCGGCTGCGGGTGGGATTACCACTGTCATAGACCATCCCAACACAATACCTCCAACGATCGACAAGAGATCGTTCAAGGAAAAACATAAGGCTGCCAGGCGAAAATCTATTATAGATTTTGGTATCAATGGTGGGGTTACGGAAAATCTCACAAAACTGCCGGAGTTGTGGGAACTTGGGGTCACTGCCTTTGGTGAGATATTCATGGCAGAATCTACAGGCGAATTGAACATCGATGACGAAACATTTGACAAAGCGCTCGGCATTATCAAAGAACTCGATGCGCTTGCCTGCATACATGCCGAGGATGAATCTATCCGGCTTGAAAGAGAAGTGTTACTAAAAAACGATATGTCACCGGAATCTCATTCTAAAGAACGCCCCAACATCTGCGAGGCATTTGCAGTACAGAAGGCGGTAAAACTCATCAACACGCACAATACACGCGCCCATTTTTGCCATATCAGTACGCGCGAATCGCTGGGTATTCTCAGGCAGGAAAAATACATTGCGCGCATGGAGGGGCGGCAATCCAATATCACATGTGAAGTTGCACCGCATCACCTTTTCCTAACAAAAAAGGATTGGGGGCGATTGGGTTCGTATGGAAAGATGAATCCTCCTCTGAGGAATCTCATGAGTGTCAAGGCGCTTGTGAACTCGGTCAATGACGGTCTGATCGATGCGGTGGCATCTGACCATGCACCCCATCTTGAATCTGAAAAAGATGTGGATATCAAGACTGCGCCATCCGGTGTGCCTGGGGTGGAAACCCTAATGCCACTCATGCTTGCAGCTGTGAAAAAGAACCTGCTTCCGCTTGGGCGCATGATCGATGTGACGAGCAAGAATCCGGCACGGATATTTGGATTAAACAGGTTGTCAAAAGGCACTTTTGAAGAAGGGTTTGATGCCGACCTTATAATAGTGGATCCGCGCGATATGCGCCCGATCAAAGGTGATCTGCTGCACAGCAAGGCAGGCTGGACTCCCTACGAAGGTATTGATGGCATATTTCCACAAATTACGATCTCTCGCGGCGAGGTTGTATGGGATGGGGAAGTTGTGGGACAAAAAGGGCGCGGCAAGTTTTTGGAAGGGTGTGGGAAACCTGTGGACATGGAATGAACATATTTTGTATATTGTGTATGTTCAAACCACAAACTTTTATACCCATTATGTGAAACTATGTGCATGGTGAATACATGAGATCCAAATTTCCAATACACACCACTTTGAGTGCAGATGCGATCAAGATTCTTGAGAGGTATGAAAAAGAACTTGGTGCAAAGAACATTGTTCTTGAAAAAGCGCTTCTTGCCATGGATGGTATGCGGTATAAGGCAAAGCTCGATACCGGAGGAATGCGTTCTCCTATCAAGCGTATAAGCACTGGTGTTCCGGGGCTTGATGAATCTATTGAAGGTGGTATCCCTAAAGGTTTTTCTGTTGTTGTAACAGGACCTCCCGGTACGGGCAAAACCACGTTTTGTATGCAGTTTTTGATCGAAGGTGTTAAAAACGACGAAAAATGCATCTTCTTTTCCTTTGAAGAGCGAGTGGAACAATTGGTGCAGCATTTTATGCGTTTTGGATGGGATATAGGGAAGTATATTGATGACGGTTATCTTGAGATATTTGGCATGTCTATGCTGACATCAGAAGAAATGATAGAGATCATAGAATCCTATCGGCCGGAGCGTGTTGTGTTTGATTCTATCAATGTTTTTGCTGAACCTTCCGATTTTCGTAAATCCGGCGCATGGCGCAGTTTGCTAAGGATGCTAAAGGTGAAAAAGATCTCATCCCTTTTCATCACTGAAAAGCATCATGGCATTGAAGTGAAGCAGTTTGATGACTATGATTTCCTTGGTGATGGGATCATATTTTTAGATTCGGTCCGGACAAATGAGATTGACACCACACCAACTCCTGTGATGGCAGTCCAGAAAATGCGGGCAACCCGTATAGATCGTTCTCCCCAGCCGTTCAGGTTCACTGATGATGGTATTTCAAGATACAGGGCAATGAGTATGCCAAGTAGTGCGTTGCAGGATAGACTCGCATCAAAAAAAAAGAAATTCGATCTTTAGATAAAATATGATATTAGGCTTGCAACAATTGTGGAAACATAGATCGCTTTAAATCCACCTATGCCACCAAGATTGATGTAAGCACTTCCCTTTTTTTCTCTGTCGAATGTTATAAGTGTAGTGCAACTGCCTATCAGTATTCCTCCTACACTTGATACAAAAATAACAACTGCTGCATTATGTGGTGAAAGTATCAATGCAAATGGGATCGAGATGAGTCCGATGTAGTCGGGAACAACAATGCCGATTCCGCTAACCATTTCTGCCAACAGGCTCACTGCGACGATTATGATGAGCATAACTTGAAGTGCAGTCGTGTCAGGCTGGGTTATTAACAGGTATAATAGTGCAATTGCGGGGATTATGAACCCGCCAAGGTTTAATGTTACTGTAGTGTCAAATGCCTGTCTTTTTTCCACAACAAGTTCGCTTAAAACAGGAACTCCGTACATGTCTTCAAGAGCGAGTGCATCACGCGATAGATGTTCTGGTTTCTTTGTACGTATTTGTGTAATTGGAATCTCTATTCGGCTTGCAGTAAGCATGATCAAAAGTAATAAAAATAGAGGTAGGGATGATATTGTACCAATAGAAAGTTTCATGTGGTAACACAAATTTGCAATTGGTAAAAGTAAAAGTCCGAATATTACATATATTCGTATGTCTGATTTATTCAGATATCCTCTCATTCAATCACCATGAATATATTTAGGTAGATGGTTATTAAATGTTTCGTATTTGTTTACCTGATAAAATGTCGGTGCACATTTCAAATACCTAAAACCCCATGCATCAACCCGCCGTAGGCGGCATATTCCATACCTACCATCCTTTCGCATTCGCAAAATACGCAGTTTCTATGTAGAACAATCCATACAAAAATAAATGTGTTGACAGCGATTGAAACTTCGATGTGTATTCAGGCCAGTGGTGAAGGACGGTGCCGCGCTACGCGCGTATGGTAGCGTCGTGTTTATTTCCAACTCATTAATCCGCAACGCTACAACACAATTTCAAATCCGCTAAACAAATACATTAATTTTATTTCAGGATAAAAAAGTCCGTAGGGCATGAGACGAAAACAACCAGAAATGGTATTTTTCTATTGTGGATGTAATCGAGATTTTGTCGGATAGTCCAAACCCGAGAAAATATTGAAGTGTACTTAAAACCAGACTCAAAAAGAATGACAGCGAGTTGACTACAATTTGTAGTCAACTGAAAATGCAGTCGGATGATGACAAATTTTATAATACTGATGTTGCCAATACCGAAGGTCTTTTGCGAATAATTCAATCGGTCCCATCTCCCAAAGCGGAACCATTCAAACGCTGGCTGGCAAAAGGTGGCTATGAGCGGCTTGAAGAGATCGAAAATCTCACTCCCCTTCCACAACCTTGAGCAACCCCCCATACAAAACCACAGCCAAAAGCGAGTACCCTCCAAGCCATATCACAGTTTCCAGACCCCCAATGCTTTGAATAGAGAGGCGGGTAACAAGGTTCATCGGGGAATTTGTGAAAAGATATGATATCATGAACAGGAAAATAAGTATCAGTGAATAGAATAACTGTGCCATTCCGCGCTCTTTGAACATGACCGAAATAATGCCGCTGACAAGGACAAGTATCATTGCAGTGACGAGGACAAGCAACAATATAGTAACAACATTGTGGATAACAATCCCGTTCATCATCAATAGCAGCACCCATGCGAGCGCCTGAACAGGTGCGATAATTGTGGCAAGCAGCACTTTTCCGCTGATCACATCAAGCAACGATATAGGTGAGACCAGCAAAAGGTCAATCGTTTTACGTTCGAATTCCTCTGTAATAAAATCAACCACAAGACCGCCTGATATGAAAGCAGGTGTGAATACCAGCAGTGGAAGTAATGCGACATAAAGGAACTCAAAATAAGTTGACGAGGTTTTTGTCTTTCGCTCAACAATATTAAGATCAAGGGGTGTATATCCCGAAATCCGTTTTGTCCTGATATCACGCACGCTCTGCTCAAACTTCTCAAGTGGTTCTTTTAATTGTAAGGAAACAAGGGTTGCCTTCAGGTCTGATCTGGGCAGATAGATGTCGATATCCAAAATCTCGTATCCGCCGGGCGGTTCGTCAGGGATTATCAGGATAGCATCAACCCTGCGGTCATAGAATGCAGTATATGCATCAGAGAATTCGCCATATAAGATCGGGGCAAGGTCACTATTTTGCAGTAACAGGTACAATTCACTATCGTTATCAACGTTTCCCACAACTGCGATCTTCGTACTTCCCATATCAAGTTCACCAAGGGCTGTCGGGTCGTAAAATGATGTCAATCCTATTACAAGGAATGTTGAGAATGATGCAATGAACAACTGGATCAATACCGAAAGAATGAATGTTCTCTCATGCATGACCACACGGTATTCTTTTTTTGCAATAAGCATCACAATTCGTGGTGACAGCGTCATATTGGATTTTTGTTTAGCCAAACAGAATCCCCCTCAGGATGAATAGATTGTATAACCCATGCAGGATACTTGCAAACAGAACAAAAGGCAGGTACCATCTGGGACTGATGGCGTACATTCCAAGTGATACGACCATCACGCCTGTGATGTGCACCATAAGCGGTATGAGCAACAGTGTACCCATGGTCATGACAGAACCGAAAACCGATGTGGCGATCGGGGCCAGTGTAATGAACACCAGCAACTTCTCACCTGCGAAAAAACCGGCACCTGCAAATACGGCAAGAGTGGCAGCATTTTTCAGGGTGGGTGCGACCATTTTTCTCTTGAACAGGGTGTATATCCCGATCGATTTCACAAGCTCTTCGATCAGTGCAGCAAGCACGATCATCACAATGACGGAGTATGGCAAAGGCAGGTTAAAAAGCATGACTATCAGCATCAACTGAGCCATGTAAACGAAGGGAATGAAGATAATACTCAGCAGGAATACCGAGCCATAAGGGTTTGACAGGAATATCTCAACACAGTCCAGAAGTTTTTGCGTTATCGGTTTTTGCGTAAAAAGGTCTTCTTCCCTGAAGATGTAAATTCCAAAAACGTAGACTGAAAGTCCTACAAAGTAAAATGGTAGTGTTGAGAAAATATATTCACTCATTTTGATGTTTTCACCTTCAATGAGCAGTACAATGAGTGTCATCGGGGAAATGGTGCTTATGGCATGTACGTTTGCAAACATGGCAGGGAAGAACAAATATCCCGATACTACAACCGATAAAAAGACCATTGCAAAAGTGAGTTCCTTGAAACTTCGTGACAGGATCGCGGAGATGAATGAGAATGCGAAGAACAGTAACACGATCGGGAACATGGTCGCAAGTATCAATAAACTGCTTTTGATCGTTTCGGTGTCAGTTGGCAGTCCCTTGATATAGGTGGTAACAATGGCTATGATTACCATCGTGACCAGGATGTAGGGCACGGTTTTGCCGATTACGATATCCGCACCGCGAAGTGGTGCGACAAGTACGAGTTCACATTTTTTGTTTGTGCGTTCATCCATAATACTGGATGAGTAGAATTGGGATACGAAATATATGGGGAAAATGAACATGAATGAGTACAGTATTGCTGTGAATGGGATCGGTGGTGCAAAATGTGACGGGGTTGCAATCGTCTGTTTTTCGAATAGGTTACGCCTCTGTATCTCCTGGAATTCATCTGCTGTTTGCGGTGGTGCCGGTGCGGCTCCGGTTCCGATCTCCCCTGTAATGCTGCCTCCGGTTGCAGCGGCTTCGACATCTTCAGGGCTCAACTGAGTGGCTATGACTTCTTCTTCCCCGTCTTCTGCAATCGATCTTGGTCGTTCACCGCTCAATACCTGGAAAGCCTCGGGGCGTTCGAGGTAGTGTATTGTGACCCATACCGGATGACTGTTGTTGATATCGTTGTAGGATGTAAGAACTCCTTCGCGATAATTTTTCAGTGTACTTTTCAATGCTTCGGAAGCGGACGCTGATTTTTCCGTATCCGCCATGAAAACATTCGGGTCGATTATCACAAGGTCGGCATCAGTTGCATACATGTTACTTGCCGTATCAATGTCAACGGTCATGACATTGAACCTCTGGTCAATACCAAGTACCGGTTCAAGATCAGGATTTGTCAGAGCCACACGATACATGTCGTTATTCATGTTCATGCCGGTCTGTGCCGCCATATATGATGCGCCAATCAACAATAGCAAAGATACGGCTAACAATATCAAAGAACGTGCATCGAATTTCAGTTTTGAACGGAAAAATTCCCATTTCGCAATCGTAATCCAGCCAGCCATCATATTAATTATGATGTCAATCATATTAAGGATTAATTGTAAATTTTAGACTTTAAACTTAAAATTAGGAGGTTAATAAGTGGTTGATCTGAGTATATTGTCGCAGACTATACCTTACACAGATGTGGCTGTGTCTCAATTGTTGTTTGCACTCATTGTACTGGTTGC
>JAUSPM010000061.1 GCA_030655675.1 Methanosarcinaceae archaeon
TCATGATCATAAAGCCATTCTTCGCGATGTTGAGATTGAAGAAGTCAGCAAGATGTTATCTTGTAAGGATAAGAGTCGTGGTTTCTTTACTTATCAATGTGAAAGTTGTGGGAACTACAAAACCATCTATTTTGGATGCAACAGTCGTATTTGTACAAATTGTGGTAAAAATCATACTGAAAAATGGGCGAAATCTCTCAAACGTGCATTATTCAATGTTGCTCACCGTCATGCTGTTCTCACAATTCCAAATATTCTGTGGGGTTTTGTTAGACAAAACCGTTTTCTACTAAAGGTTTTGATGGATGCAGCAATTGAATCAATTAATGAAACGATTTCGTACAAACACAGAAATGGTCGTTTGCTTGCAGGTGCTATTGTTGTCCTACACCCGTTTTCTAAAGATATGGGTTTTAATCCTCATCTCCATGTACTCTTGACCGAAGGTGGATTTGATAAATATGGTAAATTCATTCATCAAAAGTTCATTCATTTTAAGTCCATGCGAAGAACATGGCAATATCAAGTACTTACAAGATTCAAAGATAAACTCCCCAAAGTTCAAGCATTTTCGAATCTTGTAAACCAACTTTTTAAGGAGTATCCAGATGGATTTTATGTTCACCTGCCAAAAGAATCAAGAATCACTAACAAACAGAAGATTGCACAATATGTTGGCAGATATATTAGGCATCCTGCTATCGCAAACTCAAGGTTGCACAGTTACGATGGAAGTTCAGTTACTTTTTGGTACAAGGATCATGAGGGTGCAAAGCATTTTGTGACAATGGAGGTGCAGGAATTTATAAGAGCGTTGATTCAGCATATTCCTGATCGAAATTTTAAAATGATACGGTATTACGGTGCATATAGTCGAAGAATCAAAAAAAGATATTCAAAGTGCTTACAGAGAAGTATAAAACAGACGACATTCGGCGATTTCACAAATAAATTAAATAAGTGGGTGCCACAATGTTCATTTTGTGGTGGAAAAATGAAGTTTGCGTGGTATGAGAAAGGACCTCCAAGTAAAACTGTGGAAGTCAATGGTAAAATAACTGATTGGGGTGTAGTTATGGATTAGCTGTGGCTACAATAAATTTGCACCCGAAGGGTGCTTTCTTGTAGTATATGTTTTATAAACATATAGTTCGAGTAAATCCGAGCATAGCGAGGATTTTCTCGTAAAATATAACTATGTTTTTATGGCTATAAAAATAACTATTTATTGAAGAAGGTTAAATGATACGATTGGGTGTGGAGATATACTGCAAGTAGGAGTATTAGCTTGCATTAATTTGAATTTTCATTATTTGGGGGTTAATATTTGGACGATAATAAACAAAAGTTGGATGAAATCTCGAATGATTTATTAAAACATTCTGAAATAGATGCATCTGCTATTATTGATAAAAATGGGATTGTATTATCATCTTGCACGAATTGTGGGAAAGATGCAGATACGTTTGGTGCGATATCTGCTGTAATGTTTAGCGCTGCTAACATCGCATCCAATGAAAGTGGGATTGGTACAGTAAATCGTGTAATTGTACATTCAAAACACAATACGCTTATAACCGAAAATGCAAACTCCCATATGTTGTTATCTGTTCTGGCTGAAAACAAGCATAGTCTTGATAGTGTACATCGTGAAATCCTGAATACAGTTGAACAGGTCAGATTTTTATTAAAGAATATTTCATTGAAGTGAAGATAATTAACTTATTTGCTGGCTTGCCTTGTCGTCTCGCTCTTTTTTTATCGCAGAATATAATGCTTCCTTACTTAACGACCTTGGGTGATAATACCTCCCTCCACATGCTCCTGATATCTCCCTAGCAAGGTCTGAACCACTCTCACTGATATCAACTATCAGTGTATTTATTTTGTGATCAACGATTCGACTGCAGACCTGAAGAATTTCACGTCTGATATTTCCCCCAAGATGGAGTGGAACATTTGCAGTTCCATCTGTTACAATTACCATGATCGGTACTGCAGATGGTTCCCTTTTTCTTTCCCTTATGAGAGTATCAAGCCCAACCAACATCCCCGAAGCCATCGGTGTTGTGCCGCCAAAAGGTACATTTTCAAGATAATGTTTTGCAGCTTCGACCGAAGATGTGAACGGAAGCACAAGTTCTGAAGACCTTCCGCTATACGTCACAAGAGAAACACGATCCCTCCTCTGATATGCGTCCTGTAGCAGTGCCAATACCACACCGGTAGTTATCTGTATCTTATCCTGCTCATCCATCGAACCTGAAGTGTCAAATACAACATTGATGAGTGTGGATATCCTGCGACGTCTGATCTTCTCCCGCAGATCGCCTTTCTTTATGGAAATTCTCCCATCTTTTGCATGCAAAGCAGCCGCCCGAACTGTCGGAGCAATTGCAATGTCTGTGACCTTGTCCCCAGCGATGCGATATCGCACATACCGCCCACGCTTACCTTTGGTCAAGACCTCAGCACGCCTACCTGATTTTAGCCTGCCTGATGCAATTTTCTTACTCTGCTGACTCTTTGCAAAATCATGAAGTATCTTACCAACCGTTTTGTCATCTTTCAAAGCATTGTGTAATTTTTCGGTTCGAGTTTTCTCAGTAGTTTTGGGCAGTTCTATGACCTCTGGTTCAACCTGTGTTTCAATTTCAGATTCAGGCTCAACAATTTCTGGTTCAACAAATTCAGTTTCAACAATTTCGGATTCAAAAGATTCAGGTTCAGCAATTTCGGATTCAAAAGATTCTGGTTCAGCAATTTCGGATTCAAAAGATTCAGGTTCAGCAATTTTGGATTCAAAAGATTCAGGTTCAGCAGGTTCAACAGGTTCAGTTTCATCACGATGAAACACTTCAACCTCTACCTGCTCGTCAACTTCTCCGGAATCTGCAACTATGTCTGAATATACCGATTCAAAACTTCCGGTTTCTTGCAAAATTGGTTTAAAGAACACTTCAGGTTCTAGAACCAAATGGTTCGCATCAGCGATTATAAAAACATCCTTGATCTCATCCGGGCGCATCTGTCCCATATTGGCATGCATCAGATCATAGATTGCGTCTGTGTCTGTATCATCAAAATCAGCAACATCCACTCTCGGAATGCGCACACATAAGATCGGTCTGCCAATATGGAATACCCTTATGGTATGCTCACGCTTCACATTCCTTCGCATACGCGAGGCAGCCGCATTGTCATCCATCTTTGGCACCTGTGGTATTAGAATTAGCGCTATATATTATCCTAAACAATTCCCTCTACAACCGCACGGAGTTGCTCTGCACTGAACTCTTCTTCCTCGAACGGTTTTTTGCGCATCCTGTGTGGCAGTACAGTTTCTGCGGCTTCGATGATATCATCATTTGTGATGCGTTCCCGTCCTTCATATGCCGCATTGGTACGTGCCGTGCGCTCAATCATGATATCGGCACGATGCCCATCCACATCGAAAGCAACACATATCTGTGCAATAGTCCGCAGGTTCTCCCTTGTCGTTGTGACCCCTGAAAGCATCTGTTTTGCCTTCACGATCTTTGACCGCAATTTTTCCTGCTCAGGTTCAAATTCTCTCCTGAATCCGATCGGGTCATCATTGAACTTATTTCTCCGTTCAATAATTTCGATGCGCTGCTCAATGTCAGATATACCTGTAACTTCGACCTGAAGTGCGATCCTATCAAGAAGTTGCGGTCGCAATTCTCCTTCTTCGGGGTTCATGCTTCCGATAATAATAAAATTAGATGGATGGCTTACACTCACGCCCTCACGCTCAACCGTGTTCACGCCCATTGCGGCTGCATCAAGCAATGCATCCACAACAAAATCATCCAGAAGGTTGATCTCGTCAACATAAAGGATACTGCGATTCGCATCGGCAAGTATGCCGGGTTCAAATGCCTGTACGCCTTCCTTGACCGCTTTTTCAATGTCAAGACTGCCAACAACACGGTCTTCTGTTGCGCCGACCGGCAGATCAATAACTTTCATCTGGCGTTTTTCAACTTTGAGTGTCCCGTTCTTCTGCTTATTCTTACATTCCCAGCAGAACTTATCAGGTTCGGCAGGGTCGCAGTTGAACTTACATCTTGCAACGACCTCGATCTCTGGCAGGATCTCTGCCAATCCTCGTACTGCTGTGGATTTTGCTGTTCCTTTCTGACCGCGGATGAGGACACCGCCAATTGAAGGATTTATAGCATTCAATATCAGTGCACGGAGCATGCCTTCCTGTCCAACAATTGCAGACACCGGATACATTACCCTCTCGGTCTTTGTACTCATTTTTGCTATATCTTCAATTGTCGTGCTGGACTTTTCAACTTTTTCCGGAACTTCTTTGATAATACCGCTAATTTTGATTGCGCTCATGATCATCCTTTCCTGCTGGATCTGAATTTGGCAGTGTTTATTATATGTGTATCAATGTAATTATGTTAATTAGAAATACCTTAGTGCTATCGCTGAGATAAGTGCCATAATTAATAAGATCATACTGATGGAAAATAGTCCGAATATGATCTTCATGTGTGCATCCTTATTCTTTTTTGCAACCCTGTTCAGTTCCACTAAACTGACTGACATCGTCAAGAAAAATAGAATTGCTGATGTCAGCAATAATGAACCTGCCACTATAATGAATTCGGCAGTCCATGTAAGTGCCTGTGCATTTATGAGGTCTATGAAGAAATCCTTACCATTTCGCACATATGCAGCTGTTATCCACATTACTGTGTATGCAATTTCCGCAGCACCTATGATCACAGAACACATCGCAAATGCAAAAAGCGTAAGCATTGCTCCTATATCAGGAATTTTAAGGTCAATTTGCCATTCTTTGTCCACTGTCACACCTTTTTTTATTGTATATAATCTATAGGATTATGTACTTCAAGTTAATCCGACTGTAAGGGAGGATTTACTCGGAAATTGTTGTTTTTGATTATTCAAACAATTCGTATATCTTACCATTAATATTGGTGGATTAGTCATAAAAAAGTATCTATTCAATTACAAGAAAATGCTCACTTCGTTCGCATTAACTTGGACTATACAATCTTATAGATTATATACAACGAGAAAATCCTTGCTGTGCTCGGATTAACTCGGACGATACAGTTCCGATTTTCAGTTATTTATCCGATACCAATTCTAATTAACATATGTTTAAATTAACATTAATGTTTTTGTTTAGCTGGTGCAGAGT
>JAUSPM010000062.1 GCA_030655675.1 Methanosarcinaceae archaeon
TAAGTTTAAGTTTAAGTTTAAGTTTAAATTTGATTTTAAGGTTTAAAATTAATGTTTAAATTTATCCTGATTATATATTTCTATTGTCAATAACCTTCTTTGATTTGCCCATTGATCTTGGCAGAGACCCGTTCTCAACCAGTTCTACCTTAACTGCAAGGTTCAACACACTTTTAAGCGATGATGCCACCTTTTTCTCAAGTGACATGATGTCACTGACCTTATCGCTAAATGCAGCATCTGTCATCTCGATCTGGACTTTCATGGTATCCAGTTCATTTACACGATCCACAATGATCATGAAGTGTTCTCCAACCTCCGGTATGTTCATAAGAACAGACTCTATCTGACCAGGGAATACATTGATACCTCTTATGACAAGCATATCGTCAACACGCCCCAGTACACGCATGATACGTGGATGCGTACGCCCGCATTTGCAGACTTCACTGATCTTTACGGTAAGATCTCCGATCTTATACCTGACAAGCGGCAGAGCCTCTTTTGCAAGGGTTGTGATAACAAGTTCTCCCTGTTCTCCATCAGGTAGTGGTTCACCGGTCTTTGGATCAATTATCTCGACTAAGAATTGGTCTGCCCAGATATGTATCCCATCCTGATATGTGCATTCTGTGAACAGTGGTCCGCTAAGTTCGGAAGTCCCGAATATGTCATAAGCTTTAATACCGGTTAAATCTTCAATCCTTGTACGCATCTCTTCTGACCATGGCTCAGCACCAAGTACACCTATGCGTAACTTTGTATCGTCTTTGAGACTAATACCTGCCTGTTTTGCAGCCTCGTTCATGAATAACATATATGATGGTGTACATGCGAGCACAGTCGTGCCAAGATCCTGCATCAGTTCGAGTTGCTTCTCGGTATTACCTGCACTTGTTGGAAGTACTGTAGAACCTACCTCTTCTGCCCCATAATGCATTCCAAGACCGCCTGTGAAAAGACCGTATCCATAACTTATCTGCATAACATCACCGCGCCCCACACCAATTGATGTCAGTGCTCGTGCAAGAGATAATGACCACTGGTCAATATCGTTTTTCGTATATCCAACGATCGTAGGTTTGCCCGTTGTACCGGACGATACATGAAAACGCACAAGTTGTTCATTGGAAACACAGAACATACCTGTCGGATATGTATCCCTCAGATCCTTTTTGTATGTGAAAGGCAGTTTTTTGACATCATCAAGTGTCTTGATATCTTCCGGTTTGATACCTGCATCATCAAACTTTTTTCTATAAAATGGTGAATGCTGGTAAACATAATGTACAAGTTCCTTTAGCTTCTGTTCCTGTAATTCTTTCAATTCATCAATAGGCATTCGTTCGATCTGTGGATTCCAGTACTCTATCATGTAATTTGCCTCTTCATTGGAATTTTAGTTATAATTGTAATTGTAATTGTAATTGTAATTATATTTATAATTGTAAATTTGCAATTAGAATACAGCTGTTCACTGTGGTAATGTCACAAATGGTTGACACACATAAAAATAATCATCAAGACTTATAAAATAGACGGATTTGTCTTGTTTTTTAAGATGTCACATACACGTGTCTTACATTCTAAAAGAATAGTGTCCATATCCGCAACAACATCAATTCCGGCAGCTCCCGCATGTCCGCCGCCTGTGCCCTGATAGTTTTGGCTGATATCTTCCATGATCTGTCCAAGATTTACTCCTGCACTCACAGCATCACGTTTTGCACGTCCGCTTACTCGTATGGTGCCATCACGGGATGATCCGACAAGTGCAATATCTGCACCAATATTAATGAGCATTGATGATGCTGAGCCTCCAAAAGAACTAATATTGGATGATACTATCAACCAATCATTAACGCGCTCGATTTGTGCGCGTGTGGCAGATTTTAGCATTGCTATACGCATTGAGATATCTTGTGGGGTAGCAGCCATCAGTTCTAATACTTCAGTATATTCAACACCACTTGCTTCTATGATATCTCCCATAGTCCTGAAAGTTGAAGGATTTGCATGTTTGAAGTGTCCGGTATCGGTTATGATGCCTGTCATAAGACCAAGTGCTATCCGCCGCATAATTGGCGCTTCCATGTGTCGTAATACATCAAATACGATCTCAGCTGTGGATGCTGCATCACAATGTAGGAAAAAATCCGCATTTTCTATCAGTGCTGTAGTTGCATGATGGTCAATTACACAATAATTTGATAATTGTATGTCATTTAATTGTGCGCTTGTAGAAGTGTCTACTACAACAGTAAATCCATAATCAGAAGGATTGGGAGAATCTACTACGTTAATTTCCAATCTGTCGATCAAAAGAGATGCAACTCTATTGCTTCCATCGACAAGACCTACCGTACCGCCAATAGCTTCAGATAATGCAAATGCACTACTAACAGCATCCGGATCAGCGTTACGATGACACAAAAATAAAATATTGTGATAATCCAGAAGTCTGTTATAAAATTCAACTTCATCAACTTGCATTGATACCTCTGAACATCAAAAAAGCAAAGCAATGATAAGTTAGGTTGCTTCAATTGACGCTCATAGTATGGATGTCAAGCACCTATTGTGCTTGAGTACCCATTGACTGCTCAAGTTGTTCTTGAAGTTGTGTAAAACGTTTTGCGATACGCTCTTCCTGTTTGCTGATGGATTGAAGTCTCAATGTCAAAGTTTCGTTTTTATCATTTAACTTTGCAATTGTTTCCTCTTTGCTGGATTGTATTTGTAATTCTCCAACAGCTCTGTAAATTACAGCATCGTCTGGCAGTTGTTTAAGTTCTTCAAGTGCCATTTCGGACTCTTTTTTAAAGCTGTCCATCTGACCTTTCTGCGCTGCAAGAGCCTGTGCTTGCTGCTGAACTTGCTGCAGTTGTGCCAACTGGTTCTGTATCTGTGGGGGTAATTCGTTACTCATGTGGTTTCACCTAGAGCCACAATAATCACTAAAGGGATTTTAATGTTTCTATGAATAACTGATAAAATCTTCCCTCACGGTCGGATTTACTCGATGTATATAATTTTATAAATTATATGCAAGCATAAAAATGCAAGACAACTTATTTTTGTATTTGTATAGATGTGTTAATATTGGTTTGTATACTAAACAATATCTACTTTTTGTGACTTTCTGCCACAGAGCACACAGAGGGCACAGAGAACGAAGCAACATTCCCTCTGTGCGCTCTGTGCGCTCTGTGGCTGTCAGATATAGTTCTAAATTATACTTGCGGAGTAGTATAAATAAGATCGTTCTATCAAACTAAAACCAATACAACCGTCGCAGGCGGCATATTTCCAGCCCACTGACATAAACGATATGAGTATTTTCGCGGCAAATCGGATTTGTGAAAATATGCACAAAGAATTAATCCGACCGATAGAAATATTGTTTTTGTTTATCTGATGAAATGTCGGTGCACATTTCAAATACCCAAAACCCCCTGCAGCAACCCCGGCGCAGGCGGCACGTTCCATACCTACCATCCGTTCGCATTCGCAAAATACGCAGTTTCTATTTAGGCAATCCGTACAAAAACAAATGTGTTGAAAGCAATTGAAACTTCGATGTGTATTCAGGGCAGTGGTGAAGGACGGTGCCGCGCTACGCGCGGGTGGTAGCATCGTTTTTGTTTCCAACTCATTAATCCACAACGCTATAACACAATTTCAAATCCGCTAAACAAATACGAAATATTTATTACTGATGTGTGAAATGTGCCGCCTGCGGCGGATTGACTCTGAATCAAAACGATCTAAATAAGTACTCATTTTTTATAGTATATAATTTATAGAATTATATAGTTCGAGTTAAATCGACCAAAGGGAGATTTTTCTCGTCCGAAACAGATGCATTATTTGTAGTCTTAGAGACCTCATATGCAACCTGTATCAGACGTAACCATGTGTTCAAAGATGAACGCATGGACACTACATCTTCTGTCTCAATAGATAGAATGAGACTTGGATCAGTGTATGACATTTCAATAATTGATCTGTCAGACACAGGTGTCTCGATTTCCGGTAAAATTGCTTCGTAGATAGAACATGCATCATCTGTTTCAAAAACAAATTCTGCCTTGAACTTCATTCCACTCACTCCACGAAATCCAATTTAAGACTTTTTACCTTTAGTTTGAATAGAAGAGTATTTGAATCAATGAAATCGATTATTTCATCATTTACAATAACGCAACGCGGATTTGATGGATTGTCTGCACTTAATAGTGAAAGACTACTGGATATTGTATCAGCAAGTTTAGACTTGCCTGTTCCTACAATAACAGGTTCAACTAACTTTAATTTTGAGAATTTTAATTTATCGGGATCAGAAACCGTCATGTGAATTGACAGCAAACATAGACCATTGCCGTCATATATCGCAAGACTCCCTGGATTTCCGTGGAATTCCCCAATAATTAAAAGGGAATCGTCATGTGCAAGGTGTAATACCTCGCCCATGCCCATCTTTCCCCGGTTTACATACTCGCAATTAAAAAATGTAGATAAGCATTTGCACAAAGTGCGAGTTCTGTTTGATGGTTTGCGAGAAGAAGTAATTAACATACTTCTTACTCTGCCTTGACAGTTTTAATTGTGGTCGGTCGTTCTTTAACGATGATACGATGTCCACAATATGGACATCGAACTCCGGTGTACTCATAATCTATCTCGACATTTCGCTTGCATCGAGTGCATTTGTAACCCATGATTACCTACTGCCTAATCTACTGCTTGTTCTGTGGCTTTCTTAACGGTACGCATGACTGTTTGGCCAACTGATGTATATGGTAAATATGTTCCACCTGCAAAGGTGTAACCACATTTGGTACATCTCCATATTCCAGTACCCACTCTCTTCACATTTGGGCGTGCACAATTTGAACAAGTGTGCGGCATCTTCATGCGATCTTCGAGATCTGCAATCAATTTTCGATCTCTTCTACCGTAGCGTACACCAAACCGTCCTGCTGATCTGGACACACGCCCTTTTTTTGTAAATTTTTTTGCCATGAATAATATCTCCTTTAATTGTGAATTCGATTAATCATATTTTTAAGAGGTGGTTCTCTCGTACCTCTGCAGCTTTTTCACATGCAAGAGTGACTGCTCTTAACACCTGTTCCTCTGACAATGCACCTTCACCGCTTTTTTGCATAGCGCATATCGAACCGTCTTGATTTGATGTGATCGTGATCTTTGTATCGCAGGTAGTCTCTTCATTGCGTCCGGGGTCAACCATTAGCTCTCCGCCTATGTTAACCACTGAAATGCCTATTGGCATTTCACGAACAGGCACCATGAAATCTTCGCCCAAGCCTTCACGTTCAGCCGGAACTGTTGCAGTCATAAGTGCAGCAATTGCACCAAGAGATGCAGCATCAAGAATATTGCCCTCATCATTTAGTACATGTACATCTATGAATACCATCCATACTTTCTCTCCCTTCGTAATACACAACTTAGTTAAATCAATTGCGCCTGATTCCCTGATACCACGGTCCGTTACACGAGCCATCTCTATAGCATTTTCTCGTGGAGGTCCTGCTTCAAAGGAAGGTGATGCAATTGGGTTCAACTCAAGACTGGTCATAATTACCCCAACATCCGGTGAATCCGGGAACGGGGTGCCAAGTTGAAATTTCACACCAACTAAAACCTGTGTATTACCATATTGTACTTTGGCAGATCCTTCCGCTTTATCGATAACATTGGTCTCAACTGTAATTTTCCGGATCTCGTCAAATGCACGACCATCTTCGCGCTGACCTTTGAGCATCAAATTATATACATA
>JAUSPM010000073.1 GCA_030655675.1 Methanosarcinaceae archaeon
TATGGTTTAGGGCAATGGGTTTGAACTATGGTTTAGGGCAATGGGTTTGAACTATGGTTTAGGGCAATGGGTTTGAACTATGGTTTAGGGCAATGGGTTTGAACTATGGTTTAGGGCAATGGGTTTGGTAGTGATGGGATATGCCGCCTGCGGCGGGGGCTGTTGCTACGGTTTTTGAACAAACCTATCGGTAATTTTGGAGTTTAAAAAATAATATCAATAACATTTCAAACGTCAGTGAATGTTGCTTTTACAACATCACTCGCACGTACCACTCAAAAGATGTTTCTTGCCGCGTCCACGTTGATCTCCAACTCTGATTGGTGAAACTTTGGCTTCTTCATCTTGTGATGATCTCTCTTCCTTGGTTTTTTTACTACTTTCAGTATCATCTGTCACTAACTCACCCCATTAATTTATGGTTGGCACTACACCTTCATTAAACTTTCTGCCAATTCAAACGAGAAAAACTACAAAATAAGATAGTTCAGTGTGAAATAGAATATCAGGTCGCCGAAAACAACTGCTGTGATAAATCCTGCTGTGATCGGTATCATGAATGGCAATCCGGGTGTGATCCATACCTTCTCATCAATGAAACCTTTATCCACATATTCTTCAAGCTCGCGGAGCACATCATTATCCAGTTCAGTGCCACCTCTGGTGAAGTGCGACACAACTCCTTTATCTGTGCGTTCATACACATCCATCAATCGTATATGTCTATTCTTCAAGTCAGAGACTTTGGATTTGTATCCTACAAACATATAGCCCAGTTTTTTGGGCATTTCACGAATCGGCACGTGTACTAGGTTATAGAGGAATAATCCGATCGGTACGATGATTGTCAAAAGTACGGAATTGCCAAAAACACTGAATGCGAACAGGTTGATTAGTGGTACTCCCTGAAGCGGCAGCATAGTGCCAAAAAAGTCGATTATCGGAAAGGCGGGGATAATAATGGCTATCACCATCATAACCTTTGCATCAGCGCCGCCGAATGCGTTTAACTGGAACAGAATGTAGACGAATGCGAATATGAATGCAAAAGACAGTACCATGTGGACAAGATATGGAAATCCACGGGTTAGAAGGTCATAGATGAGAAACGGCAGTCCTGCGGCAAGCATTACGGGCCATACGGTGTTGGATACACGCCGTGTCTTTATGTCAGCATAGCAGGAATACAATAGGAAAGGCATGCATACGAGCACCTTAAGCAATTCCATCATCTAATGTTTCTCCCATTTTTCAAGTTTCATAATTTCGGATAACGTGCGTCCTTTTCGTATCTCATCATAAAGGCGCCTTTCAGTCTTTTCGACCTCTTTCGCACGGCGTGCGATCTCATAGGCGCGCTCTTTTGGCACTACGACCACACCGTTGTCATCACCAACAATGTAATCCCCTGGTTTGACAGTCTGCGAACCGCAGACAATCTCTGCATTGATCTCGCCAAATCCTTTTGGCTCACCTGCATTTGGCACACTGCTGCTTGCAAAAACAGGAAGGTCAAGTTGCTCGATCTCATCAATGTCGCGTACAGCTCCATCGATCACAACACCTGCAATTCCCTTGTTGAGACAACTGAGCGTTGCCAGCCCGCCCCATGGTGCTACATGGTCGCTGCCATTGTATATCACGATTACTTCACCCGGCTTTGCAATGTCAATAGCCTCAACAGGCTTTGCCCAATCACCTGCAAACGTCTGCACAGTGACCGCCCTGCCGACCATTTTCTTTCCTTTCACCATTGAACGAATATTTCGCATCGCACCTTTGCGGTGCATCGCATCCGAGATATTTGGAGTTGAGACGCTCATCAGGAGTTGATGGATCTCCTCATCAAGTGATGGTTTTAATATTGCGGCATCTGAGGGTGCATCCACACTTTCACGGATCGCACGTGTTGATTCTGTCACATTATCCGATCTGGTAATGTTCCCTCCAACAATGACAATATCTGCACCGGATCGCACAGCTTGCGCACTACTGATTACATCCAGACCACCTGCAACTGCAATCGGTATATTGACTTTTGAGGAAACTTCTTTGAGAATATCCATGGGATCTTTTCCCATCATCTGCTGATCGATACCCACATGTACATTGATATAATCGATACCTAATTTTTCAAGTTGTTGCGCACGCATGACTGGCTCTTCTATAGATATCAGGTCAGCCATTAATTTTACACCATACTTGCGTGCAGCCCGCACAGAATCAAGAATTGTGGCATCATCTGCGCTTCCAAGCAGAATAACAATATCAGCACCAGCCTTTGCCGCCATCTCGACTTCCATGGCACCTGTGTCCACAGTTTTCATATCAGCAAGTATTGTACGATCTGGGAACACTTCCTTAAGTTTCCTGACGGCATCCATGCCTTCGCTCTTGATAAGGGGTGTGCCTGCCTCTATCCAGTCAACACCGCCGATGGCGGCTTCCTTTGCTATCTGCACGGCACGGTCAATTTCCAGAAGGTCAAGTGCGACTTGAATGATGGGTTTTATAAGATCACCTTTGTTTGGTATATGTATGTTGTTTATTTAGTGTATTTTTATGTATATAAGCATCTGAATACCTATAAGTTTAATCTAATCCAACTCAATCCAATTTGCAAAACTATATGTTCAAATTTGCATAACATAGAAGAGGGAGAAATATGCCAGATAATGAGTTAATAACCAAACGCGAACACGAGAAATTATTAAACAGCCTTCACAAATACCTTTTCTGGGTGGGGGAGCAAATCCCTAAAATGGTTGTTATTGACGGGGAGCAGGTACGCCTGCATGAGTTCGTATGGGAAATGATCAACAAACCACATCTTTCAGATGGGGACAAAAAACAGATAGACCATTGTATAGCGCACATTTCCAAAAAGGAAAAAGAATACGAAAACGATCTGGAAGAATCAGACCTTACTCGTGAGGATGCCGAAAAGTTGTTTGATCTGACTGCCGGGCTGCTGCGTGCAATTATGGATCTGAAAGAATTGGAGGAATCTCCGAAAAAGAAATTGTCAAGAAAGTTTCATGATGATATGAAAAAACGCAAGATCGATGATGCTAAAAAACTTATTACGTTTTTGGATAATATCAGATAAAATTAGATCCAACCAATGCCGCACGTTTGAAAAACATATTATATTTGTATTTGTTTAGCTGGTATAAAGTTGTGTTGTAGCGTTGCAGATTAATGAGTTGTAAATAAAAACGACGCTACCACACGCGCGTAGCGCGGCACCGTCCTTCACCACTGGCCTGAATACATATCGAAGTTTCAATCGCTGTCAACATATCTGTTTTTGTATGGATTGCTATACATAAAAACTGCGTATTTTGCGAATGTGAACGGATGGTAGATATGGAACATGCCGCCTGCGGCGGGGTTGCTGCATGGGGTTTTGGGTATTTGAAATGTGCACCTGCATTTCATCAGATACACAAATACGATAAAACAATTTCATTTACGCAGATTTCTTACCGCAACTATACAAATACTTATATTGTATTTGTTTAGTGACTTTTGCTACCGAATTGATCCGCCGCAGGCGGCATATCTCATCATCACCAATAAAATGCTCATTCGTTCGCACTTAATCGAGAAAATCCTCGCTATACTCGG
>JAUSPM010000076.1 GCA_030655675.1 Methanosarcinaceae archaeon
GCATTTATGATAACCGTGTCAATCTTTTCACCTTCTGGTTTTAAGACCACATGAGTCGGCACACCATAATGTTCAACAATTCCCGCATCTTTGATTATGGATATTAATTTTGATGCAGAAGGATTCGGTTTTGCCAAAAACTTAACCGTTTCCTTGTTCTCGTTCGGTTTAATTATTATGCTTCTTACTTTGTTTCCGTTTGGATGTGGTGCATCTTCTATCGAAATTACCTCACCGCAAACGCTCGAATGTACTGTGGCAGAACAACATCCAGAAATATCACCAATCTTTTGGCCTATGATCACAGAATCCCCAACATTGACCAGTGGTTCGCATGCTTCACCACAGTGTTGTTTCAGAGGGATAATGACCTTTTCCGGTATCTTACTTAATGTTTTGATCTCACTCAAGATAACAACTCCTTAAAATGCTGGTTCTCGCTCCACTTCAACTGGTTTTGCCCCGGGGACTTTCACGATAATAACCTTTTCCGAGAAATTTGTCGGTGGGTCGGTCTCTGCCGGATCCGAGTCATACCCTATAAAAGTCCAATTGAAATCTGACGTAGATCCATGACAATTCTCGCATTTGAGTGGTTTAGCCATACCAACTTCTGTGCTTACGATATTATGGCTAACCTGATAATATAGGTCAACATTTCGTAAAACAGCATTAGGATAATCTGGTGAACTATCACCATTATCATCAAATGACTGCATTTCCTCAATCGTCACACTACCATCACCATTCGCATCCGCCGCTTTCACATGAGATGGAGAGATCGCTTTACCGATCGATACACTGCCATTTGGATCTGCTGCAACATCTGCATCAGTTCCGACATCCCACCACGTTGCAGTAATCACATTGAATGGTGTCAAGCTAACATTCGTATCGTTTCTACCATCCACGTGTGGAAGCTCATAACCTGATGCTCCATTTGTCCATGCAAGAGTTGGCTTAAAGTCCGATGTCTGGATAGATTCTTCTCGAATACCGTTTTCCCAGCTAAATGCTTTAAGAGGCGCACCGCCAACCAGTTCTCCACCCGGAAGCATTGGAATATGGCATGCTTCACATGCGATCTTTTCTAAATGTGCATCAACAATAGGGCCATGGGATATTCCCTGATGGCAATGTCCATCGTCGCAACTGCGCATTGTATCATCATAACTATTTTCAGGAGTATTTGGTGTATCGGTAATATTACCTCGTCCGATTTGATGATGCAACGTTTCATGACATTCAACACAGTGAACTTCTGCATGTACATCATACTCGGCATAATCCTCAGATCCCCACATTACAGCTCGTTTAGGAACATCCTCTAAATGACATGTCTTTGCACATGAATCGTCACTGGGCGCTCCGTTTACGGTATCATGCACAACCAATAGCAACGGGGATGGAGTTAAAACATCAAGCACATAAGTCGAAACGAAAAAGAGATGCTGCTGGGCTGCAACTTTTGCTTCTGCATATGCTGCAAAGTTAGCATTTTCAAAATTCCCTGCTTTTATCATCTCAGACCGCGCTTCGAAGTCATAAAGACCATTTTGCTCATGACATACCATACAGTCTATAGAGACTCCATATTCTAGAAGTGGCCCTCCACCCGGATGGCACTGACCACATTCTTCAGCCCATGCATCTTTTCCTTCCACTCCAACATCAAAATTCTCGTATGGAGACCATCTACTGATATCAGTGTCTACGTGGTAAGAATGCTGGACTCCTTCATATACGTTAAAATGGCATCCACTGCATATTTCGTTAGTCCATTCACCATCTGCCATATAGTGGGTGGACATTGCTGCATTCCCATTATATCCGAGACTTAGATATGCACCCGCAGCCACAAAGGCCAAGATCGTAATTCCTACTAAAACAATATTCATTTTACCCATAGTGATCCCATTCTCTATTTTTTAGCAGATTCCTCAAGTTCCTTAATGACTACCGCTATGGTGTTTCTCAAACGCTGCTCATTCAAGATATTAATGTCATCTGTGACATATTTAGCAAATTCAAATGTTTTCGGGACTTCCTGAATGTTAAAATCAAAAACCTTGTCAAGTAAACCTTTCTTGGGAGCTACTCCCAAAAAAGTCACATCTAAGTGATTTCCCATAACGTGTGCTTTCACCTCTATCTTATCGAGAGGAGAATCACGTTTTACATATATCATGTGATGAGATTCCACACCAAAATTCGTTTCAATCCCTTTCCATCCGCTCTCTTCCACCATCTGATGAATAGAAACGATTAGAAACTTATCTTTACCGGTTGCTCCCGGATTACCGGCTTTTTCTTTGATGTCACTCATAATAAAAACACCTATGATTGATATAATTACAATTCACACATTATTACTTCGAATATTTCCACATCAGTCAATGCTCTTCTGTACTTATATTTTTCGAATTAAGTTTAATATCAATAGTACCAATTATAGCACATGAATCTAAAAACTATTTTGTTTTTTCTAGTAATTGTACTTCTATCAACATACGCAGCAACAGTATTTGATGATCAAAATCCTGATGAAACGGCTTTATCAATCCCATTTAGCGAAACACGAAGTGTCATGGGTACGACTGTTACTATCAAAGTCCTTGATACAAATGAGGCACATGCACTGGAATCTATCGACAGGGCATTTGATGAGATATATCATGTAGATGAGCTTATGAGTTCGTACAAGAACGACAGTGAACTTACTATTTTGAACACCCAGGGGCATCTGGATGATGCAGATCCTGATTTCGTTTATGTTCTTGAACGTTCGAAGTATTATTCAGTTATCAGTGATGGTGCCTTTGATGTTACTATAAAGCCTATCCTGGACCTGTGGGGTGCTAAATACAGCCCTGGTGGTACATACATGCCTCCTACCACTGATGAGATCAATGAGACACTGCAACTGGTGGATTATTCGCGCATCACTATCGAAGACGGCAGTATTTCACTTCAGCCAAATATGAGCGTTATACTCGGTGGTATTGCAAAAGGATATTCTGTTGACAGGGCGATAGAATCCTTAAAACTCGATGGCATCACAAATGGTTTTGTGAATGCAGGGGGAGATGGACGTTTCATTGGTCTCAATGAAGAAAACGCGCCATGGATCATCGGGTTACAGAATCCTGATAAGGATGAAGAGGCAGTCACACGTATGGCACTTAGCGATATGGCTGTTGCGACAAGTGGTAATTATGAGCGTTATTTCAGCGATGCTGCAAAAGTATCCCATATTTCAGACCCAAGAACCGGTTATTCAGTACAAGAACTGATAAGTGCCACAGTTATCGCAGATACTGCGATAGATGCTGATGCACTTGCTACAGCAGTTTTCGTGCTGGGTGAAGATGGGGTAGAGATGATCAAAGGACTTGAGGGTGTGGAGTGTCTGATCATTACAGATGACAAGAGGATAATTCGTTCAAGTGGATTTGGTGAGTACGAGGTATAGATGGTTGTGGATGGTTGTTGTTTTTAAAACAATGTTCGCGAACTGAACTAAAATGCAGCAACCGCCGTAGGCGGCGGATCTCATAATAATCAAAAAAATGTTCACTTAGTTCTCATTAATTTGAATTACATGATCTTATAGATGATGTGTAACGAAAATTTTATTCATAATGGTGAAGTGCGCCGCCTGCGGCGGTTTGATTCTGCATCAAAACTACTTAAAAAAATACGTTTTCAAAGATAGATATACGAAGACTTTAATTTAATGGAGCATCGGCACCCTAGCCGAATATATTTTAAAAAAAGGTGGCATATTCTAAAAAAATATGTTGAAGATCGTATCAGATCTTCAATTTTTCCATTCGCCCAACAGCCTCGTTGATACGCTCAACAGACTGTGTCAATGCAAATCGTATGTAGCCTTCTCCGTAATCTCCAAATCCGACACCGGGTGTTGCGACAATTCCTGCCTCTTCAAGAAGGAGTTTTGAGAATCCCATCGAGTCATATCCTTCTGGCACATGAGCCCATACGTAGAATGTGGCTTTTGGTGGTTTAACGTCAATACCAATTGACTTTAATCCTTTAAGGAGAGCATCGCGCCGTTCTGTGTATATGTCGTTCATGTCGGCAACACACTGCTGTGATGATGTGAGCGCGGTGATTCCTGCTATCTGTATGGCATCGAATGCTCCTGAATCGATGTTGGATTTCACTTTGCCGACCGCGTTTATCATATCCTTGTTACCCACAGCAAAAGCAATACGCCATCCTGTCATGTTGTATGTCTTTGAGAGTGAGTATAATTCAAAACCGACATCCATTGCGCCATCAACTTCGAGGAAACTTGGAGCCTGATATCCGTCATAGACCATTTCACAATATGCATTGTCGTGTACTACCACAATATTATTCTCGCGTACAAATTCCACAACTTTTTCGAAGAACTTGAGGTCTGCCGTTGCGCCTGTTGGATTGTTTGGATAGTTGAGGAACATGAGTTTTGCTTTTGCCAGAACATCCTTTGGTATAATGTCAAGATCAGGCAAAAAATCATTCTCTTCAAGAAGAGGCATGATGTAAGGAATTCCACCTGCAAATTGTGTTCCTATCTTGTAGACCGGATATCCCGGGTCTGGTATCAATACAACATCGCCCGGATTGACGAACGCAAGCGGAATGTGTGCAACACCTTCTTTTGAGCCGATCATGATCAGTGTTTCGGATGCAGCATCAATGTCAATGCCTTTGGTCTCTTTGCACCATTTTGCTGCTGCCTCGCGGAATGATAGCATGCCGGTATATGATGGATACCTGTGTGTTTTTGGATCGCGGACGGCATCACACATGGATTCAACGATATGTGCGGGTGTCGGCTGGTCAGGGTCGCCCACACCAAGGTCGATCACGTCAACACCTTTTGCTACCATTTTTGCTTTTGCTGCATCTATGGTTGCGAACAAGTAAGGGGGTAATGAGTTAATTCTATCTGCGTACATTTTGGTCACCTAAATCTATGAATTTTTGGTTTAACTTGTAGTTATATGAGTATAAGAATTGACTTAACTATTGCCACACACCTATTTAAGAAATATGGACAAATGGGTTTTGTGTGGGGAATTGTTATTGCGTAAAAAGAAATGATTGTGTTTATGGAGTTGGGAGATAATGGGACTTTCCACGCAAATCCATTAAATTATACAATTATAATTCATCATGGATCTCGGACATCGCTACGGTAATATCAAAGGTAATTTTTTTAATCGTGCCTATTAATTACCGGTTGATCCGAATCCACCTTCTCCTCTTTTTGTATCATTTATTACATCTACATTAACAACTTCAACTCTAAGCACTGGCTTTACTACCATTTGTGCTATTTTCATCCCTTCTTCAACTTTAAAAATCTCCTTCCCATGATTGATTATTATAACTCCAATTTCACCCCTATAACCTTCATCGATTGTTCCGGGGGTATTTAGCACTGTGATTTTATGCTTAAGAGCTAATCCACTTCTGGGTCTTATTTGAGCTTCTGTTTTTTCTGGTAATTCAATAATAATTCCAGTTTTTATTAATGCAATATCTCCTGGTTTTATATCAATATTTTCCACGGAAAACAAATCAAGTCCAGCATCACCAGAGTGGGCATATTGAGGTAATTTTGCTTTTTTGTTAATGAACTTTATTTTCAGTACTTCCATAGAATTCGCGCTCCTGTTGTCACTTTTTATTTGTAGTAATCACGAATTTCATATAATATAAACATTCCAAATAATGAAACTATCACCACACTAAGTTCAATTGGAATGACTGAATTGAAATAGTAATATATTGCCATCATTACAACAATTAATACTGAAAAAATAAACCATTTTGTAACTCTATGATTGAACAATAAATATATTAATTTCCATTCTTCAAATTTTATATCTTTTAAGTATTTTTTCATTTCATTGTATTCATTTGAACCACGCATTTTTTTCTTTAATTTTCTCTGTTCATTAATCCAATCGTGTTCATTCTTCCAATTTTCAAAATCAGAAGTATTATCGTATCCTTGTAAAATTCCAATCTGACCAGGGACATTATTATGTGATACAGCAAATGTTGGTGTTTTTAAATAATGAAACATTAGTGAAACAAAAGTACTTCCTACTTTTAATTCAAATGCTTTACCAGAGTGATTATGCACTGCTATTAGAGATAAACCTAGATACTCTGGATCTAAAGTAGTGCCAATATGACCTAAACCTTTAGATACCAAAGATACTTTCGAGTGGTATGTCCCACCTATTTTTCTTGTCACGTAAATGGCTTCTTTTGTGTAAATGAGTGCTGTATCATTTGGTTCTATTTTTATAATTTTACCGTCATTACAAATACTATCATTGGCCTTAACCGACCATGCAAATTTACTAGCCGTTAAATTAATGGTGTTGGCTTTAATGTTGTCGATTTTAAGAGGATGAATGAAAATATTTTTTCCAATTTCTTTGTATAAATCTCTAATACTTAAAACCGACATATTTGTCCTTCCTTTTAATGAGTATAATTTCCATAGATCTCACTTTCCGCACATCTTATTTGGCTTTTAATCGTATTTATTCTTACTGAAATGAAAATGTTTTCACAAAGTCAAATGGGAGTATGGTAAATGTATTCATTTGTATAATCTGTTTTCTAAAATCTGTTTTCTAAAATCTGTTTGACACGAACAAAACTTGGAAGATGCGATTCCAGTTCATGAGGGGATAACTTTTCAAGCACATCAAAGGATCTTTTCCCTTTTTTATATGCATTAGAACAGTTACGGGTTGCATGAAATAAGTCATTCTGAATATCATGGCGATGTCTCGATTCCAAGTTGACCAATGGTGGTAATGCCGATTCTTGAAGCTCGTTCCCGTAGTGCTTGGCTAACGCATCTCGATCCGCAACTATCCAAGTTTCCATGCAGGTCGTCATAAAAAGCACTTGATCATCTTCTGAATCAAGTGGTTTGTCCCACCCATCACGTATTTTTAAGTGTTCCCAAGCGTCCAAATTGTTCAATGGATCTTCACTGTCTATTAACATAGATACATAATCAGAGTTGCTCTTGTTTGCATGAGCAATCTTAAAATCATCGAATGCTGAATCTCTTCCCCCACAAGCAACGAGCTTTGGCATTTGACCTTTAAATCCACATTTTTCTAGCAGTTTGCGGAATCCTTTACGACAGCGTATGTGAAGTTCTTTTGAGTCGCCACCTCCTTCAAGGTAGATGGTATTCACCAGCGTGTGCCCCCAAGCCGACCCTGAATCCACAACTGTCCAAGCCGATATTTCTCTAACCAGACGTTGAGGTCCCCTTGGTTCAATCTTTGAATATCTGTACATCCATTGTGCTTTTCACAAACCAATACAACTTCCGGTCTTTCAGTCATAGCATCTATAAGGATATCCGAATGTGTTGTAACAATTAACTGTGTGCGTTTAGAAGCAGCTATCAAATATTCAGCCAGTTTTGGAAGAATATCTGGGTGTAATCCAAGTTCAGGCTCCTCGATACAAATGAGGGCTGGGGGCTCAGGGTCACATAAAATAGCAAGCAAACAAAGATAGCGCAACGTGCCATCTGACAAACGTGTAGCTGGAATTGTAAACTCGTCCTCTGTTAAGAATACCTGAACAGAGCCACCATCTATACTTACGTCGAAGTCAGTCAAGTTGTCGTAGAGTTCACGAAGCCCCTCCAATATCTCCTTCTTAGCCTTTGGCTTGTACCGACGGATTCTGTTTAGAAATAACCCCAAATTGGAAAAATCCTCTTCTAGTCTGTCATTTCGCATGTCGGCTTTCTG
>JAUSPM010000088.1 GCA_030655675.1 Methanosarcinaceae archaeon
TCACTTCGTTCGCATTAACTTGCACTATATATTAATAAAATATATACAACAAGAAAATCTTCGCTGATGCTCAGATTTACTTGGACTACATAATCTTATAGATTATATACAACGAGAAAATCCTCGCTATGCTCGGATTTACTCGAACTATATGTTTATAAAACATATACAACGAGAAAATCCTCGCTATGCTCAGATTTACTTGGACTACATAATCTTATAGATTATATACAACGAGAAAATCTTCGCTGATGCTCAGATTTACTTGGACTACATAATCTTATAGATTATATACTACAAGAAAATTGTAGAATGCGCTAGTAGCAATTGAAAATTCGATGTGTATATAGCGCAACGCCGCGCATGCGCGGATTGTAGAATCGTTTTTATCATGCACTCATTAAGCACTTTGTATCACAGTGCTGCACCAACTATACAAATACGATTTTTCTATTTTACCAATCATTATGCGAAATATTAATATCGCATCACCTAGATTGAACCAATCATGATTTTAGATGATCTGCTTGGTATTGAAGAAGAAATATATCTTGTTGAGCCTGGGTTTTATTCTCAAAAGACCATAATGACTACGATATCGTATCTAAAGGACATTCGAGATGTAATGAAAGAAAACGAGATTCATCTGCGGACTATCAGGATAACTGATGGTACAAAAACCACAGGATTAGCCATATTCAATGAAAAGACTGAAGAAGTCCCAATTGACTTTTGGTCGATCTTCTTATCTTCTATAACAAACCAATCAGCCGATGAATTTGAATCTCTTGCAAATTTAATATTGGACAAAAACCAACCTGATCGGGTGATTGAAGTTGCAAATGATTCGATGAATGATGCATTGATCGAATATTATTCACTTTTACTGGTGAACCGCGAAACATGCGATGAATGCACGATGCCACTCGAATCTTATGGGAGTATATATACAAAGGCCAGGATAAATCGTCTTTCTGATCTTTTGGAAAAACTTGCTCAAAAAGGTATCTCTATTGATGGCGACGTTTTGGAAATATGCTGCGGTAATGGCATGTCTACGATAGTTTTACATGATCTGGGTATTTATCCAACAACCATTGAATATGAAAAATGTACGGTATGCCAGGGTCTTGCGCATAATGTACTGGATCCAAAGAAAAGTATTGTAATGGATGCCACCACACTTTCCAGTTTCTTTAAACCGGAACGTTTCGACGGCGTGGTTGGATTTATGCTCGGTACGATATATGAGTTTAATAAGGACATGTGGGCTCGTATGATGTTCGAATCGGCAAAGGTGGCAAAGGACGGAGCACTTATGCTGTTCACAGTGAATGGCAAATCCGAGATGGATATTTTGGAATCAGCATTGCGTATGATTGGTATTGAAGGTGAGGTCATGGATAATACGGACGAATTTGGTATTTATGATCAGTGGGTATTTATCGGAAGGAAGGCAAAAAAATGACAACACGAGAATTAGATGTAATATTAACAAAACGACCAAATTTGAATGATCTTGAGATTGGGGACTTGTTGCATGTTGATACTGAAAAAGATGATGACGTTTTTATGGTATTAAAAGTTGAAACTGATGTTTTTTTAATGCAAAGTGGTGGAAACGATGATGTTGTCGAATACTCAAAATCTATGATCGAAAAGATGCTACGCTCATTTGGGGAACTTCATAAACCTAATTACAGAATTACAGTGCTGGATATGGAAGAAGAATGAGAAGTTAAAGCCATATCGGCTGTGTGCTGTCAAAATGAGTGCCAAGTTTATGATATGTGTTTAAAGTGTATGCGCTTGATCATTCATTAATAAAGATACACATTATTAGAGCCGCATTATGGGCATTCAATAATAAATTCGACACCTCTTAACGTGTTGCAACAATTGCGGCATATAACATTTTGCACATAAATCAATACCAGAAAGTAGATAAAAGGAGTTGTACAATTAGGTACAATTTCATTTATCATAATCAATTATCAATTAATCACAGAATAATCAATATTTTCAGTTCCATAGAGGTGTTCAATGAAAGTTAAGCTTACAGAAACTATTCTAAGGGATGCACATCAGTCCCTTCTTGCTACGCGTATGCGCACACGTGATATGATCCCGGTAGTTGAGAAATTGGACCGGGTCGGATATTTTTCCCTTGAGATGTGGGGCGGCGCAACTTTTGATACATGTATAAGATACCTTAATGAAGATCCATGGGATCGCTTACGGGAACTTAAAAAACATATGCACAATACACCTGCCCAGATGCTTCTCAGGGGCCAGAATCTGGTGGGTTACCGTCATTATTCCGATGATGTGGTTGACAAGTTCGTCACAAAAGCCCATGAGAATGGTATTGATATCTTCAGGATATTCGATGCGGTAAATGATGTTCGCAATATGGAAACTGCCATCAAGGTGGCAAACCGCGAGGGTGCACATGTGCAGGGTACTGTTTGTTATACCATCAGTCCGGTGCACACAGTGGAAAAGTTCGTGGAACTCGCAAAGGATCTTGAGCAACTTGAATGCGATTCCCTGTGCATAAAGGACATGGCTGGTCTTCTTTCACCCCATGAGGCACATGTTATAATAAAAGCCATCAAAAAAGAAGTGTCCTTGCCGATCGCACTTCATTGTCATTGTACATCAGGCATGGCACCGATGAGTTACATGGCAGCTTGTGAGGCAGGTGTGGACATTCTTGATACGGCACTATCACCATTATCAGGTGGCACATCACAGCCACCAACCGAAACAATGGTTGCATCACTTGCAGCTACTCCTTATGATACCGGACTTGATCTGGAACTTTTATCGGAAGCTGCAGCTTATTTCAAGAAATTAAAAGAAGAATATCGTGGAATTCTTGACCCGATTTCAGAGCAGATCGATACGAACGTGCTCTTGTACCAGATACCAGGTGGCATGTTGTCCAATCTGGTTTCACAATTAAAAGAACAGAATGCACTTGACAAATATGATGATGTACTTGCAGAGATGCCAAAGGTTCGTGCTGAACTTGGGTATCCGCCACTTGTTACACCAACAAGTCAAATCGTTGGTACACAGGCTGTTATGAATGTGCTCATGGGCGAGCGATATAAGGTAATTCCAAAAGAGGTTAAAGATTATGTGCGAGGATTGTATGGTCGTTCACCTGCACCTATCAGTGCTGATATTATTAAGAAGATCATAGGTGATGAAATACCGATCACGTGTCGTCCGGCTGACCTTTTGGAGCCTGAATACGAGAGGATGAAAAAAGAGGCAGAAGATCTTGGTCTTGTGAAGAAGGAAGAGGATGTGCTGACCTATATTCTGTATCCGGCAATTGCTCCGAAGTTCTTGAAAGGTGAAGCGGTAGAGGAAACTCTTGCGCCTGCAGTGGCGGCACAAGCAGCCGTTTGTGCACCATCGGCCGCGATTCCGACGGAATTCAGGGTCGAGGTTGACGGCGATGTGTTCAATGTTAAATTAGAACCTAAAGGTGGTTTTGTGTCGGTTGCAGATGCACCAACAAATGTAAATGTGACACCTGAATCTGTTGAGGGTGCAGTCACCGCTTCCATGCAGGGCATGGTGCTATCGATCGAGGTTGAGGTTGGGGATACTGTTGCAGAAGGTGACACGATATGTGTACTTGAGGCAATGAAGATGGAGAATGAAGTACATGCAACTCATGGTGGTATTGTGAAGAAAATATTCATTGCTGATGGCGATTCGGTACGTTCCGGCGATGTTCTGATGGCAATACAATAAAGTGAGACTGGACAGGAAGGGATGAAGAAACATGTTTAACAAAGTACTTGTTGCAAACAGGAGCGAGATCGCGATTCGTGTTATGCGGGCTTGCCGTGAACTGGGTGTTTCTACTGTTGCTGTGTATTCGGAAGCGGACAAGAATGCTCTTTTTGCTAAATATGCAGATGAGGCTTATCTCATAGGTCCGGCACCATCGAGTAAAAGTTATCTTAATATGGATGCGATCATTGATGTTGCAAAAAAATCAGGCGCAGATGGAATCCATCCTGGTTATGGATTCTTATCTGAGAATGCTGTATTTGCAAAAAAGTGCGAAGATAATGGAATTATATTTATTGGCCCTCCGAGCAGTGTAATTGAGCAGATGGGGAGCAAGATCGCTGCACGTACTGCTATGATAAAAGCAGGCATTCCTGTTGTACCTGGTACTGAAGACCCGATACAAAATGTGGATGAGGCTGTGAGGATTGCTGATTCTATCGGATATCCTGTAATCATCAAGGCTTCTGCAGGCGGCGGTGGGATCGGTATGAAGGTCGTGCATTCCAAAGAAGAGGTAGGCCATGCGCTCAGCGCAATCCAATCGGTGGCACAATCGGCGTTTGGAGATCCAACTGTTTTTATAGAGAAATATGTTGAAGAACCGAGGCACATCGAGTTCCAGATACTTGCAGACAAGTATGGAAATACTGTGTATGTTTCTGACAGGGAATGTTCAATACAGCGCAGACACCAGAAATTGATAGAGGAAGCACCATCTCCTGTTATGACACCTGAGCTTCGTAAGAAGATGGGCGAGACCGCTGTAAAGGCTGCAAAGGCTATAGGTTATGAGAATGCAGGTACGGTTGAGTTCCTGTACTCAAAAGGTGAATTTTATTTCCTTGAAGTCAATACGCGTCTTCAGGTCGAGCATACCATTACTGAGATGGTAACAGGTATCGACCTTGCGAAAGACCAGATGCATATTGCATGTGGTGACAGGTTGGCTTATAAACAGGAAGATATCAAGATCAATGGTTGGGCAATTGAATGCCGTATCAATGCTGAAGATCCGTTGAATGATTTTGCACCATCTCCGGGTAAAATACGAAAATATCGATCGGCAGGTGGACCGGGTGTACGTATAGACAGTGGTGTACACGTGGGTTACACTATCTCCCCGTATTATGATTCTATGATATCCAAATTAAGTGTCTGGGGACGTGACCGTGAGGAAGCGATCGCACGTATGGAGCGGGCACTGTATGAATACATAGTTGTGGGTGTTACGACCAACATTCCATTCCATAAGGCTGTGCTCAGGCATGAGGCTTTCAGAAGTGGAAACCTTACGACTCATTTTATTGATGATTATAATATAATTGATGATGTTAAAAGGGTTGTAGAGGAAGATGCCGAAAAAGGTGCAACACTTGCATCTGCACTTGATAACCGCGAGCAGAAGGTTGCAGTGATAAGTGCGGCGGTCGGGGCTTATGTCAATGCTGCCAGGAATCAGGAGAAATAATTAACTTTGCAGATGGTGAAATTATGAAATTAACAATATTGATTTTAGCACTTATTGTATTGTTTTCAATGGTATCCGGATGTGTGGATAATGAAGTGGATCAAACTACCACGGGCACAGATACCATTGATCAAAAAACAGTTGATAACAGAATTGCAACGATAGTTACTGACAAAGGTGTCATCAAGATAGAACTTTATGAAAACCGGGCTCCAATAACTACAAAGAATTTCATAGACCTCGCAGAGAGTGGATTTTATGACGGGTTAACATTTCACAGGGTCATACGCGGTTTTATGATACAGGGCGGGGACCCCAGCGGAGATGGAACCGGCGGTCCAGGATATGTAATCCCCGATGAATTCCATCCTGAATTAAAACACACCACAGGAACATTATCAATGGCGAATGCAGGTCCCAATACAGGTGGGAGTCAGTTCTTCATAACAGAAGCTCCACAACCTCATCTTGACGGCAGGCACTCAGTTTTTGGTCAGGTTATAGAAGGTCAGGATGTTGTTGTAAAGATCGAGCAGGGCGATGTTATGCTAAGTGTGACGATCGGTGATATGTAGATTTATCGTATATGTTTAACTTATATTCCGGATGCAAAAACATAATCTATACGAATCGAAATCAAAAACAATGCGACCGCCGCAGGCGACACGTTCCATATCTACTAACTTGAATAAGCTAAATCGTTAACAAAAATCATATTCGTATAGATGTGGGAAGATATCTACGCAAACGAGAGTGTTTTACCTTAAACAAAAACCAATACAACCGCCGCAGGCGGCATGTTTCCTAATCACTAATCGTATGCAATTATTCACATTGGTCGGATTAATAATATAACAATATATAATTTTAAATTAAAATATATCGATTCCGCGAAAATGACGCACAATATTTATTAGTATTTGTTTAGCTGGTATAAAGTTGTGTTGTAGCGTTGCGGATTAATGAGTTGGAAATAAAAACGACACCACCACACGCGCGTAGCGCGGCGCGGTC
>JAUSPM010000111.1 GCA_030655675.1 Methanosarcinaceae archaeon
TAAACTTAAACTTAAACTTACCTTAACTGGTGTTTATCATGAAACCTGAGATCAAGGCTGAACTTATCGCTATCGGTGCAGTTGATGTGGATAAATCCCTGCTTGGCAGAATAACTGTTCCAACTGCGGGCCCGGGTGCCGGAAATACGGCGTTCTTTTTCTCATCTGGCGGACATCGCGTGAGGCTTGCTGTGAACGAAGGTTCTCCTTTGCGTGCAGTGATGGAGGGCGATGATCTTGTCATCATAAAAGGCGGCAAGGAATTCGCACGAGGGAAACTTGAAGAAGAACTCGTCCACTGCCCTGGACAGGCATACATTACACTGAGCGAGAAATGTGTATATGACTGCAAATTCTGCCCTGTGCCAAAACTGGATGGTAAGGTAAAGAGCCTTGATGAAGTGCTTGCCTTGATCGAAAAAGCGAACTCCACCGGCAATATGACTGCAATATCCATCACATCGGGTATTGCCGAGACCGCAGAAAAAGAGGTTGACCGCGCAGTTGAAGTCGTCAAAGCAGTCAAAAAATATAACGTTCCAATCGGAGTATCGGTATATCCGACATCCGATTCATCGCGCCGTTTAAAAGAAGCAGGTGCAATTGAGGTCAAATATAATGTTGAGACAATGGACTGCGAAGTGTACGGGCGTGTATGTGTTGGACAGAGTCTTGATCTCATTCTTGAAAGTCTTCGCGATGCTGTAGATATATTTGGTAAGAATCGTGTTTATTCAAACATAATCATCGGGCTCGGTGAATCCGACGAGAATGTGGAAAAAGGCATTCAGGAACTCACATCAATGGGAGTTATCCCGATACTCCGTGCCGGTGGCATGCACCCATTGCGTGTAGGGGAAGTTGAAGTGGAGCGCCCAACAAGGGACAGGATACTGAAACTCACAAAGATACTGCGCAGGATACTTGACGAACACGGATTAAGGGCTGATGTCTCGCAGACCATGTGCCTGCCATGCACGGGTTGTGACATTAATCCACATCTTGACCTTGATTGAATGAGTGGCTCGGGTGTGCTAATGTCTGGCATCGGAATACATATCTCAAAAAATGACATTAACCTGATATTTGACGAACTTGAAAATAATCGTCCTTTTGAAGCATGTGGGGTGCTGATTGGTAGTCAGGAAGGGGGGATAATAACTGTAAAGATGGCGGTTCCTGTGAAGAACTCAAATCGTACAGAGCGGAGTTTTGAACTGGACCCTACCGAATTTTACAATGCATGGAACAGTGCAGAAAAGGATGGGTTCGAAATTGTGGGCGTGTATCACACTCACCCATCAAGTCCTGCAAAGCCATCTGCATGGGATAAGGACACTATGCAGAATACATCTGATGTTTGGGTTATAGCAGGTATTGACGGAATATCTGCATACAGGATGGCCGAGGGAATGGTTGAAACTGTTGAGATGATTTGAATTTTGGGATTTGGTGCATTTTTGTGATGTACAATATTTTTAAAAACCGACTCTACAACCGCCGCAGGCGGCATATTCCGACCATTTGCTGAAAATTCAAAATGTTTGCACCAATTAATTAATTCAAACGAGCACTGAGTCAATATGCTCATTTTTCATATAATTATAGGAACGTGCGCGCTTCGCGCGATGGTAGCACCTGCGTCACATTCGCAATCGGTTTAGCAATTGCATCATGAACGCAATAACGCTCTGATCCCCATCAGAACCGCACCAACAAAACCGGCAATGCCAAGCAAAGTAAAAGTTGTTTCACCCTTTACTGCCAGGTATGCTGATGAGACAATTAATACTGACAGGAAGATGTATTGTGAGAATTCATCAAGAAGCCGGTATTTGCCAAGAAGATTAGTTTTACCTCGTATTCGATCTATCCTATACCCCTGTATGGTCTCGATGACATCATTGATACCCGCTGGTAGATTTTTGAATATTTCCATATATTCATCCATTTCCATCTGAACATTGCGTATTATTCGCTTGATGGAGTAGCGTTCTCTCATTGCTTTGGTAATCATCGGCTTTGCTTCAGACATAAGGTTGTAATTAGGATCAAGGTCAAGACACACAGATTCAATTAACATCAGGGCGCGTTCCAGTGTAGAAAACTCACTTGGCAAAGACATATTGTATTTCATGGCAAGTTTTGCATAATTGTCACTCTGCCGCTCGCCAATCAGATAATGTTGTTTTGTTATAAGGTCGTCCAGATCCCATTTGAATCTGTGGAGATCGACATCATCGCTGCTCAAATTGCCAATTTTTAAAAACACGTCTGCTGCCATATCGACATTTTTTGTATACATGGCATAAAATAGGTTTAACATGTTTCTAATCATGGCTTCATCAATCTTTCCGACCGCACCAAAATCGATGAATGCGATGGAATCACCATTAACTACAATATTGCCACCATGTGGGTCAGCATGGTAAAAGCCATCTATGTACACCTGTTTGAGATAACTTGAACTTATAAGTTTCACGTATTTGGACCTTAATTCAGGGTCAGTATCAACAAGATCCTTTACCTGAGTCCCTTCTACGAAATCCATTACCAAAATATTCTTACGGGTGTGTTCAAGATGCACATCCGGGATCATTACATTTTCAACATCTTTGAAATTTTCGCGGAAACGTTTTATGTTCATTGCCTCGATCATGTAATCGAGTTCCCTATGCAGCATATCCTCAAATTCCTGCAGGAACACGTCAACGTCTACTTTTTTATTAATCCCCAACATACGGGTCAATAAGGGCTTTAGATCATAAATAATTCCAATATCTACATTTACTATATCAAGCAAGTTCGGGCGTGCGATCTTCACTGCAACATCCTTGCCATTTAAGACAGCCTTGTACACTTGTCCAATTGATGCACTTGCAATTGGTATTACATCGAAATCATCAAACATCTCCAATATATCGTTACAATGGTAACATGTTGGACTGTGTTCCTGCCCACCACCGGCAATATCGCAGAAGCATTCGGTTTCAAAGGATTTGCGCATCTCGATAAACTCAAGAGCCCGCACATTATCCTGCAATTTCCCAAGTTCATTTATATAAGAATGTGGAATAAGGTCAGGACGCTTGTTCAACGTCTGACCAAGTTTAATGTAAGTAGGGCCAAGTTCTTCAAAGGCAAGGCGCAATCTTTCCGCATTTGTGCTTTTTTTCTTGTCAAAAGCAGTGCTGCACGCTTCTGCCGGTCTTTTAATCTTGCCAAGGTCCTGGTACAAAAGAGAAAACAGATTGTACTTGAAGAATACCCTTGTAATGGTCAGGTATCGTCTTGTTTTTCTAAACATCCTGTTACATGTTAAGAGTTTTTAGTAGATATATGTTAGGTTGGAGAATATTGATTCACACAAGCAAGATGATTAAGTGTATTTATTTTGGTGTATTTGTTTAGCGGATTTGAAATTGTGTTGTAGCGTTGCGGATTAATGAGTTGGAAATAAAAACGACGCTACCATA
>JAUSPM010000141.1 GCA_030655675.1 Methanosarcinaceae archaeon
TATGGGCAGAATACAAGCTCTCATGGAGGCAAGTATCAATACAGAAGGCATGGTTTGTTAGATAATATACCTCACATAAAACTTATTGGTGGAGTTATTATAGTCACAAAGGATTTTGCTGAAAAAGTAATTGATTTCTTAAAAGAGTATAATTCGGAGTATTATATTCGGGAAGTAATTCTGTTGGATGAGGATGAGTTTGTTTTAAGCAAATTTATGCCAATCTAATAATATTGTCCCAAAGCCGTTGATTTGAAAAGGTATATATGTAATAATTAAGAATTGTTATATATTGAAGGAACAAATCACATTTTAAATGGTGAACAAATGGATGCACAAAAAAAACGATTAGGTGACTTTTCAATAACTACAAAAAACATAGGTGGACTTGCAGATTCCACAATAAATTTTAAAAACGGATTGAACGTTGTAGAAGCGGCAAATGCATCAGGTAAAACATCACTCCTCCGTGCTTTTCTGTTGTCTGTAGTGCCAGTTAATGGTTCAGGATATGGATACATACTAAACACCGGTACCAAAGAGGGTTTTGTCCAGATAGAAGACAACGATGGAAATAAATTTAGAAAAGAACTTGCCCGCATGCCACGTGGTGTCACAGTTAAAGGCGACAATTTAATAGATGAATCTTTACAATCACTTGCACAAAGATTTGCTATCGGTGGACCCGATAACGAACTTTTGAATACAGTAAGATCTGGTCAAAACCTAAAAGAACTATTACTTGAGCACACAAATATCAACATACTAAACGATCAACTACGAAATTTAGAAAACCATAAAATACATCTTACCAGAACAATTGAATCACTTCGTGAGAAAACTGTAAACAAGGATGAATTGATTGCCAAAATTAAAAACGCCGAGTCAAAACTCGTAAATTTAATCGCACAACAAACCAAACTTGAAAGTGAAAAAAAGAAACACAACGTCGAGGAAGGCGATAATCGTAAATTTGAAACCGCGACTGTTGCTCTTGAAAAAATAAATTTCACTATTAACCAGTTGTCATCATCAATTTCTAATCTGGAAAAGCGCATCAGTTATCTCGAATCTGATTCTACTAAATTAACAAAAGAAATTGATAATATGAAATCTGCTGAAAAAATCGGATTTAACTCAATTTCAAATGACATTGATAAACTTACTACCGAAAAACAATATCTAACTGCTCAAATCGATTCTATTAACCACTTCATTGACGAGATCACACGATTAATTGAGTCACCGCACATATTCTTATCTAAATCTGGAAACAATACAGAAACCTCTCTGTTAGATGGGGATATCAACTGTCCCGTATGTGGAAGTAATACAAAAGAATCTGCATTGGACACACATAAAAAAAGTCTTATACAAAACAAAAAGAATAATCTTATTCGTGCGTCCAAAATTGAAAAAGAGATGTCTGACCTTAACATAAAGTATAATACAGCAAAAAAAGCAGAAGATGAACTGAAAATTAGATTGGATAAACTTTCAAAATTGCATCTTGATTTGACCTCATTAAAAACCCAAATGAAACAATACACCAATCAATTGATTGATGCGAAAAAAAATAAAGAATATCAGGAATCCGTTGTAAAACAACTCGAAAAGAATATCGAAACTGAATCTGCAGAAACAACCAAAAAACTCACGGCGGTCAGCCAAGAAATTGGTATGATAGAATCCGAAATAAAACATGCAAATTCGTTACTAAAATCCAATGAACAATATGATAAAACCTTAAAAGATACAAGATCAAATCTAAAAAAGGTTGAAGATGAGATTGTGTCTTTGCGCAATAAAATAAGGAATAATGAAGAGAATATTCGAAAAACATTCAATGAAACGATTGCAAGAATCACTTCCAGTCTCCAATTCAAAAATATTGACGTAATAACAATGGATTCAAACTTTGACTTGAGAGTTACACGCACATCAGAAGATGGCGCAGGTTATTTTGATAAAGAATCAATTAAAACACTTAGCAAATCCGAACTTGAAGTTGTTGGTATTATCGTAATGTTAAGCGGATACATCGTCTATGGTCTAAACAAGTTTTTCCCAATAATGATATTGGACGAATTGACATTCATGGATAAAACAAGATTAGACAAACTTATCGAATATATATCAAAAATTGTTGAAACTGTGATCCTGACAACTTTATCTCCTGAAAAGATCACTGGAGAAATCAACAGGTACAAGCTATGACACGGGAACAAAACCAACACTCTGTTGAATGCAAAATTTGCAATTCATTTAGCACAATGGAGTTTGACAAAGACAAGCTTAATGAATGGCTTGCCGGTTGTTATACCGGGGAATATGGTAAAATTACAAATGTTTGGACATTAGTTGACATGTTTAACGAAAAAATATTAGATCATGAATTTCGTGAAAGTGCCCCTGGTGAAGAAATTACTTTTGATACCGAATCACTTCGCAAATATATCGATGCGCGTTTCATTGATACAAAAAAAAATCTGGACCAAAAAACATGGAATATTGGAAATGCGATTGCTGAAAAATATGATCTTGACCTATACGATATTTCCAACAAATTTATCAACACCAATGATATGAAAAGACACATGAGTAGTTGCCTTGGTGTGTCTCAACCATCAATTGATGAAGATACAAGGCTAAAAACAGACATTGATGATTCAATCAGCTTTGCAACAAAAGTTCTGAAAGACGTGCTGAACAAAGCAAAAAGAAAAAATAAAACAGATGATAGGTTTACCATCGAGATAAATATTCGTTGCGATAAATGTGGACATGTTCACCCAATTTCAGAACTTTTAAAACGACCTATACATTGCCCATACATGGAGGGAGAAAAATCCGACAACGTTTGAAGATACTGGATATTCTGAATATTTTTAAAACCATGCCGACGAGCCGTATTGCTTATTTTGCAGGTATTTCTGAACTTACAGCTAAAACAAAAATGGATGAACTGGCTGAATTTAGATTGGTTGACAGATCCCCTCATTCCACACCAAATTCCATTCAATGGATCTTATCACCATTTGGTGAACAGATCTTCAATGAATTTAAAGAACATGATTACTCATTGTTCATGTTAACTCCCAAAGACTTGAACACGGAAAACCAATCAAAATATGAAGCAATCTCACAAATGTTGAAGGAAGATTGGTATTCATTCACACAGATCAGAAATACGACAAATACAACAATCAAAGAACTAAAACTATTTTTGCGATTTTTAGAATATCGTGGTATGTTAGAAGATAATTTGATTGATGGCGAAATCAAATATAGACTCTCAGACTTGAAATGATTTGATGGTGGTGACACATACCTATGACCCCGGATCTTTTTAGCGAGGAAGAACGATACAGGGCGTTTCAGGTTGATTGTGCTGAATGGGATGTGAACACATCAAAAAAACGAACCCGATCAGAGGTCAAGCAAAATCGGATTCGGATCGAACCTGTCTTTGATTCTCCATCGCCTCAGATCAATATTACCGATATAGTGATCGAAGATGAAAATGAAAATGAAAAACCTAAAGTTGATGATTTTTGGCTCAAGCACGTCAAATGATTCCGGCAAGTGTGTCTTCACATCTATATTGCCCATTCTCGTCCTGAACAATCAATCGGTATGTCAACGGACTATTCCATTTCTCTTCTGATTCAACGATCTTTTCCTTTAATCGGCTGATTTCAGATGCATTAACAGACGATTCGATTATCAAGTAGTGAAAAAACAAGTCGTCTGGGATTGGAGTTTTGGCTATCATCTCCTCTGCTTCTGAAATGTCCCCAACCGGTTGAATTTTGATTTTAAAGAGTGGATGGACCATTGTTAATCCGTTTCCAAACATTTTTCTTTTTTTCACAAACCCTCTGGCCACATAAACATCTTTAATGTGTTCAACCGGATCCGACACTGTTGTTGGAAGTACCATATGATCTTTGAATGCAACATCGTTGTAATCACCCATATCCCGTCTAATGCTATACAGAGCCGCGTAGATTAGAGCTTTATCCTGCAACTTTAAACTATCCAGCCTTACAACATTTGCTTCAATTACGTCGTATATGCGACGATTTACGCCACTTGGCAGGAATCCACGAGTGAGTAATTCAGAATATGTAACAATCCATTTCTTCGCGATATCGATCCTTTTATGCTCACATTCATCCTTCCATACAGGTTCATCTTCCATCAAACGTATTTCAAGAAGACGCGCCTTTTCGTTATACATACACGCTGCAACACTGTTTCTCACAAACTTCTCATGGCTGTGAAATGACATACATGCCTCATAATAATTAATTTGTGCCTTTAAATCATATATTCTCAGCCAATACCACATTTGGGTAACTTCTTTGATCTTGGATATTTGTTCAACACATGTAAGTGCATGTCTTAATTCCATTGCACGAACATTGAAATTGTTCCCCGCAGCATCAGCACTTGATATCCTATAATCATACTCGGCCTCAAGCAATTGATGAGTATTTTCATTGGGATACCGCCTCTGCAGCATCTTTACGTTTTTCCATCGTGCCTTTGCACCTATATGCCTGCTTTTGGCAGACCTGGACCTTAGATCTACATTAATGTTTAGACGCACGAAGAGTTCCAGTAATGCATCGTCGGCATATGGTTCTTTCATAGATTCAATGTGGGATGTTACCGACTCTGCTCGTTTTAAAAAAAAATGGAAATCCTGCAGGAAAGTTAGATCATAAAAAAGATCGTTAATGGCCTTAATGTCCCTGTCCACCAAATAACGATCTATACAACCTATAGGGTCGCTGATTACAGGTATATCGTGAATGTTCCATCCTTTTTTTTCGGACAGTATGTTTTCACGAAAATGCATACGCAGCCCACCTCTGATATCCAACGAGTTTGTCGGAACTCACACTGGATCCTGTTTTGGTGTGTGCTTTGTATATATCATCAAGAGTAATTCGTCCAGTGGGTTTGTACTTGTTCCTTCTCCATGCGATTTTTGCAGCCCTATCTGCCATAGCCACAATATCTGCAGCAGAATAGTTCATGGTAATATTAGCAAGTTCATCAAAATCGATGTTGGAATCAACCGGTCTGTTGCTAAATTCCCTGACCAGTAATTCTTTACGCATATCATCTGATGGAAGTGATACAAACACACCTTTGTCAAGGCGCCCGGGGCGAAGAAGTGCCGGATCAATGAGATCGGGATTATTGGTCGCACCGATTGTGAACACTCCACTTAATTCATCCAGCCCATCCAATTGAGTCAACAATGTTGTCACAACCTCACGCATGGATTCTGATGATACCAGATCCCGTGATGTACTGACTGCATCGATCTCATCAATGAATATTATTGAGGGTTTATTGTTTCTCGCGGCTTTGAAGATCTCACGCATATTCTTTGCAGATTCACCAATCCATTTGGTCATAATAGCCGGGCCGTTTATCAGATAAAAACTTGCATTGCACTCAGACGCCAGGCACTTTGCAATGAATGTTTTTCCACATCCCGGCGGACCATACATCAGCATACCTTTCGGATGCTCAATTCCCCAGTGTTCAATTGCCTGTCTTGTCGCCTTATCGGGTCTTAGCAATGCAACAATTTCCTGCAACTCTTCCTTGACATCATCCATTCCAACAACACTGTCCCATGAGTATCCACTAACATCAATGAGATAATTATCTGAGGATTTGATTTGCATGTTTGGACCGTCACTATCAAACCTGTCAGCTCTTCGCAACTGCATACGAGATTCGCTTTGCAGTTTTTCTTTCTTTTTATTCCCAAACAGTTTGAATCCAATCATGCTTTCGGATATCCCTCAAAGAAATATATACTTTTTCAACAAGTTTCGAGTGGAATCGCCTGTATATTGTTTTGAATTTCAGATTCCATCCGGTACACGCACTCCTTCTTTAACGTACAGGCAAAACACGGCCCGCCTCCAATACCCCACAAGTATGGTTTTTTGTTTCCATCAGTGACATTTACAACCGCACCGTTACTGACTTTACATTTGTATTCCGGCACGGGTTCTATGTTTCCTTTTGCAGGCAACGTGAATGCCTTACTGCACTTTGGATAATTTCCACAACCGGCAATTCGCTTTTCCTTCCCTTCTTTATTTTCATAAGGTCGCACGATCTGTGATCCGCCACAGTCCGGGCATTTGCCTATTACCTTGAATGTTTGATCTATGAATATTTCACTAATTCGAGCCTCCATCTCGTGTTCATTGATACTGACTGCATCCGCGATCATTTTTATGATCTTCTGACCCTGATCAAGCGCCTCATCTATCGTTTTGTTTCCATTGGCAACATCATGTGCCAATTTAGTGAAAAACATCCTGTTTTGAAAAGAGAGTAAAGATGGAACATACTGGCTAAGACATTCAATGAACGAATAACCAAGTGGCGTCGTTCTCAACCTATTTTTCTCAATTTCGATATACTTTCTCTCTACGTTTTTCTCAATGTGGAGATGAAGTGTCGCATCTATTCCAATACCTTGCTCATCCAGTATTGAAAAAAGCTCATGGTTTGAAAAAGGTTTTGGTATTTTACCGGTATGTTTCTTCATGTGAATTTCTTCTAAAACAAGCTCATCCCCCACATTCACCTCTACCTTTGACCCGTTCTCAACACAGCACCATGGATATGCCTCTGTCCATCCTGTTTCAACAATTTCATCCGAAAAAAACAGAAAACCTTCCGCTCCAATGGAAATATGGGTGTTGTACCGATTAATCACCATCGGTTCCATCAATGAAGAAATATAATGACGGGATATCAGATCATAAACACTACCAAGTGCCTCGTTTTTTGTTTCTTTAAATTTTAGCGTACCTACAGGATGGATTGGAGTCACTGTTTTAGTGCTATCCCCAACCCTTTTTGTTCCGAATTCAAGAATATCTTGTACATATTTACCATATGAGTGATGATCATTTTCCCATAGATTTAGGGGCGTCAAAAAATCAAATCCAATCGGATATGCCCGCTCATCCGTTTTTGGATATGAGATACACCTTTTTGAATAAAGTTGTTCAGCAATTCTCATAGTCTCACCTGGTAATAAACCAAGATTTTGTGCACATTCCGCCATTAATACAGATGCTGACATGGGCTCGGGCGGTGCCACTTCAATCCGTTCGATGTTTGTGTATTGCACAACCGCCTTTTGTTCATCCCGTCCACGACGACACATCTGGTTTGCCAGTGCCCGGTCGTGTATCACTCCATCCATTGGTTCTGCACTTATAACAGTACCATTCTCAGTTCTAATTTTAGCAACAACCATCCAATATGGAGTTGATTCATACTTTTCAATCTCCTTTTCTCGTTCATAGATCATCCCACAAATAGGAGTCTGGCAACTACCAATGGATAATTGTCCCATGTTCTTACGGTTTTTCTTCACCATTGAACTAAACATCCGTGTCATTACAATCCCATACTGGAAATCGAGTATGTTCATAACATCCATTGCTTCCGATAATCTTGGATCTAAGACTTCCAGTGATTCAAACGATCTTTTTAGTTCAGCCATATCCAGTGAACTGTACCGCATCCGTTGCACGGGCATATTAAAACCATGTTGTTTAAGAACATCCACTATTTCAAAACCAATATTCTCTCCATCCCATGAATTCCCAGTTGCAACAACAATCGATCTCGCCCCTGGAATAATTGCCCGGATCATTGGAATTATAGTACCATACTTTTTTGTTTTAACCGGTTTGGCGGATAACAATTCAGCAATATCAGTACCGGATTGTCTTTTTGGATCGTCTGTATAATTTAACTTCGTGATGTGTCCGTCCACACTTGCAACCTTGTATATCATATCCCCAATCTTTATTTCATAAATGTTCAATCCACCAACCTTGTACTTGTAATACGTCCCAAGCATCTTTGCAATCCATCCGGCTGCTGCCCTATTATCTGTAAATATCACAACCGACTCCATTCATACCCATCTCCTTCTCTTTATGACTCCGGCGATCATTATCCCAATTAATCCAATTACAAACTCAAACCCTGGAATGGCTCTATCATTCTTCTCCTGTTCTGCTTGCATCTGCGCAGCATTTTCAATGTCATCTGGAGTTATCAAAACTCCGGGTTCATATTCATTCAATGGTAAATTCTCATATACGACCTGATTTGAATCAGATGTATCTTGATATTGAATTTTTACATTATGTGGCTGGTTATCAGGAAAAACCACATAAAAATACTGGAACCCATTCTCTGACTGGAACCATGTTTTCACAATATTTGAAAGTAATAAAACCTGCTCATGCGTCTTGACTTTTTTCACATCTGTTCCATCAACTGTTATATTCACATCGCTAAAATCTCCAGATTTGAACCTGACAAGCCATGAGATCTTTTTTTCACCATTGGTTGAAACATTGAACTCCAGATTACCATCATGTCCTGTGGATAGCGATCCAATTGAATAATCCCTATTCAACAATATTGGAACATAACTAACATTGTCCTGCGTTTTACTGACTTCAATGATTCCACCGATATTACCGTATAAAATATCGTCTATCATATCGGAAAATACTACTCCTTCCATATCAGGCATTGCGATCAATACAGAATCCTTGTTATTTAGTGCTGTAATTGTATATTGTTTGCTGGAAAATTTTCCGTCACCATAAATGAGAAAAACAACTTCGTTCTTCCCATCCGTAGTTCTGACAATCTTTGGGATATTTCCTGCAGTATCAAGATCCTCATTATTCAGGATCTTGTATCTTTCAGGCAACAAAATCTCTGTAATTGAATCATTGAAATATTGTACAACAAATAATCCATTTTCATTGTCGTGAACACGCATCATAGCATTGTTCGTCGTAAATTGTGTAAAACCATCAACCTGTTCAATATTAGTAATACGCGACCCGAGCGCACGGTATCCATCGGCGGTATTAAGTCCTGTATCCGTAAGTGAAACTGTTTTGAGTAACTTGAATAACTGAACATCATTCATATAACATCTTGACAGGGCAAAATCATTACTTGCAACTTTAGTGTAACTATTTTTCCACCAGGTCCAGTTATGGGATCCTGATGTCTCAAATGAGGGACTTATCGTTGCACTTATCCATTCCCCATTCTGCACATATTGTTTGTCAGTAACGATCTGCCCATTATATTCAAACGTAAAATTGTATGTCTTTTTATCTGGTATATCCAGTACATATCTACCGGTAGGATCGGTATAAGTCAGATACAATGCCCCACTATTTTCATCTTCAGCAATTACAGTAACACCATAGATTCCATATCCTCCTTCGTTACATATAATTCCACGAATGTGAGAAGAAATGTGTTCATCTGCTAACAATACATTTGGCTCGGGTATAAATGGTTCTGCCGCCACAATGTTGATCAACAACACTAACAAGACCAGGATCTGCCATGTTTTCATATGATTTTCACCTTAAAAATTATTTGATTTTCAGTTCATCCTTTCTTTTGTAATATCTATCCGGAAACTGCAATGCACCAACCCAACACCTTTTGCAATTTTCGTATCCGATACAATATTCCCCCATCCCATTCGTCCCATAAATGTATTGGGGAGTTCCATCATTGCCCAGCAATGACCTTAGTTGGTTTTCCGATCTGCCATGGTCATAATTGCCTAAATGAAAGATCGTTTTGATAATTGAATGACAATCCTCAATACTATAAAACCACAGTAAAACAGAAAATATCGCAACCATTATATTATGTGGGATCGCACAGACCGCCAGAGCCTTCTCAAAACACGGAAATTCACTTAGCCTACCAAAATCATCAATTGAATCAAGCACGATCTTATTTTGAGTTCCATAAACAGTATATTTAGTCCATCTACCTGCTTTTGTCTTTTTTACTCTTCTAACAGCAACGCGGTGATCCAGTGCACTCTCTAAGATACCGGGATTTTGTTTTATTTTTTGGATCTGTTTTGATTCCCATGGTTTTACAGGATCGTATGCCAGTACATATTTATTTATTTTCATTATTGTAAGCGGGTTGCCGATCTGCTCCGCGTTCCACAACGCATTGGTAATAACCGACAGGGTCATACTGTTTTGTCGATTGGCGTAAGGTATACGATTATACCTGTCAATGTCAAGTTGTCGCGCGTTTTTGTCAACAAATCGTTGAAACTCCTCACTTCGACTAATCAGTTCAGGATGTTCATCATTCATAATCTTAGCAAGCCGTTTAAGGTTGAAAATACTCCCTGTAACCCATGATTCTGTTTTATCAATTACATAATCGTTTTTCAGTTTTACAGTGAAATCTTCTATGGAAATTGTATATGGCGCCATATTATTGATTGCACATCCAAGTGGAACCAAAATATATCCGTCCTTTATTTCCATTATCATCTCATTTTTTGAATTGTGGTCTTTCTGGACCTGTATTGCTAGATCATCCCCCATTTCCAAAACATGTTCTTTTGCATAATAAATCAACGTTTTTCGGCATATAGACATTACTTCCCGGTTCAAATTTGGATGTGAAACTGTAGAATTGATCGCTATGAAAAACGCCATCAAAAACAACGCAGGTCTTTTTTCGATCAAATGTACAAAGATCACGTAATCCGGGTCGTTTGATTCAATGAATAATTTTACAAATTCATCCAGTCCCTGTCCTTCGATCAGTTCTTTGGATAAATTATCAGCCACATATTCAGCAATCGATTCGTCGTGAAACCTTTCTGAGAAAATTAACATCGCTTGTTCTCGATTTATAGTACCACCACCCCCACACGTTCCATAGATATCTCTTCACCCAATTCCAATCTGGTTTTTACCCTACCAACATTTCCATGAAGACTTCCAGGCACTCTGAAAACACGATTTTGCCCATAAGTGATCACCTTATCGATTGGCATACCATTCAATGAAAGATATGATGCAATAAATTCCCGAACATCTTTGTTCAAATCCATCATATCCGGATCATTGCATTCCAAATGTGCCCCCTGCCCACTAAACCATAATGATATTGTCTCCGGGTCGGCACCGATCTTAACAAGGATATCATGTATCTGATAGATCTTATCTACTGCAATTTTGATGCAATTGAAACAATAATCGTATCCGCGTGGCGGGATATTATGAACATATTCAAGCCTGGTATTATATTCCGCACTTCCAATCTCATAATCCTCAAATTTAGGATGTAACTCACAAAGTCCGGTTTTAGCCACATCCTTTGCATCAATGTCAACTGTAAAAAGAGCCCCGGTACCATAATACGCAGCTTTTGCAATGTTATCAAGTAAAAAATCGCGTAGATCTTCAAATGTATTGAATTGTATACCTTTCCCATCAATCCCCCGTACAAATATTCCTTCGTAAGAGACACATGCCCATTCTGATATGTTACCGATATCTTTTACATAATCAGGCGCCTGTTCAGCGAATATTCGTTCGAACCTGTTAGTGTAAAAATCTATTATCTCCTCTTTTGCAGACGGTTGCCAGGCTATACGTTGTCTTGCCGGGGTAATGGAATTTTTAATAGACAAATCCACCGTCTCCTATTGGATATTAAATTTACATTTTTTGGAACACTCATGTTCCTGAGGTTGTGAATAGTCATTGACTGTTCAATTACTATATAGTTTTTTTCTTTGTCTGTATATCTGTTTTAAAATGACTGTGCAAATGAAATGGTTCGATCTGAAACCAAAAACAATACAACCGCCCGCAGGCGGCGTGTCCCATATATACTGAATTGAATTATCTAAATCTTTAGTAAAAAGTGTATTAAAATTTGTGGAATGCGCTGGTAGCGATTGAAAATTCGATATATATGCAGGGCAGCGCCGCGCATGCGCGGGTTGTAGTATCGTTTTTATCATGAACTCATTAAACACCCTGCTCCACGACGTTGCAGCAGCTATACAAATGCCATCTGTGATATGGAATCAAAATCTATTTATGCAAGCGAGCGCTTTTTTGATTACTTGACATAGGTATTCCATACACACGAAGGTACTTCAGGTCTACTGCGTAGGGTCAAGGGATAGAGAGAACCTCACATCTTTAGCGTGAGGATGAATCTTACCCCTTGCAATGGTAGCACCATATACTAAAAAGAATATATAAGAACCCGTATATGCAAATCCAGAACAGTTCAAAGAAGTACCATTCGGATGGTAGGATGATATATAGTTGTCAGTATCATGTGATCTTCTGTCACTCTTGAAGTCGTTAAGAAATACATTGAGGAGCAAAAAGGCGTATGAGCGATAAAAGCGAAGCTATCAAAGCCACTCTTGCAGCAACAAGAGCAAAGAGAAAAACACAAATGTGTAGAGTTTATGAGGTCAAGATAGATGTGTCCCATCTTAACAATGCAACAAAGGAACATCTTAATCGGTTATTCGTTGAGGCTAAGTGGTTTTATAATTATATTTTATCTCAGCATAAGATTTTCGGAATGAGTGATAAGGTTCATGAAGTTCCAGTTAAGGTCAAAGATGTTTTTGAAATTCGTGAACTGCGTTGCCTTTCAGCACAAATGAAGCAAGGACTGATCAGCAGAACTCAGGATAATATCAGAGGATTAGCGGAAAAGAAAAAAAACGGATATAAGATCGGAAAACTGAAATACAAAAGCGAATACCAGTCCATCCCTTTGAAGCAATACGGTAGAACGTATGAGATTTTAAATGAGAAGTATATCAGGATAGAAAAGATCAAACAGAAATTAAAGGTAATTGGATTAAAGCAAATACCAGAAGGAGCAGACATTGCAAATGGTACTCTAATTCACAGAAACGGTGATTATTATCTTTATCATAACAACTTATCAGAAAAAGACAGAACAAATACCTGCAATTGAATCCGTGGGAATAGATTTCGGGCTTGCCAAACAACTAACACTTTCAGGAACAGGAATAGCAATTCAATACTCTATTCCTGTCAGTCCGAAACTCAGGAGAATTGCACGAAAACTCAGCAAGCAGAAACGATTTAGCAAGAACTGGAATAAGACAAGGATCAAACTCAATAAAGAATATGATAAAGCAACCAATATCAAAGAGGATATTAAGAATAAACTCGTTAGCTTCTTGAAAGATAAATACGGAACAGTATGCTTTCAGGATGAAAGTCTAAAAGCATGGCAGAGGATTTGGGGTAAGAAAATCCTGGCAACTTCAATCGGTGGGATAATAAGCACACTTAAACTAAAGGTGCATACTCCGATTGAAGTTGGAAAGATGTACCCTTCAACTAAAACATGCTCAAAATGTGGAAACATTCAGGACGTAGCTCTGGATGAACGTGTGTATGTTTGTAAAAATAAGAACTGTGGAAACATTCTTGACAGGGATTATAATGCAAGTATAAACATTGAAAATGAAGGATTGAAACAAGTAGGTATGGTGCGTACCGAATTTAAGCCTGTGGAGATTGAAGCCAATACTTTGATATTCCTGAGATACTTTAACAGTATCCCATACGTCAAAGCAAGTTCGGTCAATGAATCAGGAAGCCTCACAGATTTAGCGTGAGGTAGTTCACATGAAAACATATCGTCAAGATTCGGTCTCTATAGTAATGGAGAGACGGGTCAAAGCATTAGAGAATCTCAGCGATTCAAAATATTACGATCTTTTAATACGGGTAGACTTGTTTCTCTCCAGAATCACAAACCGTTTATTCATTACCCGAAAACTGCGAACGTATGATCAACGCAAACGAGGAGAATATGGAGCATACAACTGGTATCTTTCCCTATGGGGTCTGGAAAAACCACTGAAGCCTTCTTACATCCTCTCGAAAACGATTGTGATATTCATCTTATCCTTTATACTGGCACTAGGTTTATCGTTCATCTCACTCGGCTTGTTCATATTGGTTCTTGTTATTGGTACACTCGTATCCAGATCATATCTTCAGCGACCCCGTAATGTTGTAATGGCAATACGTAATACCGTACTCATGTACTATCCACAGTGTGCGATCGTGTTTGCTGCAAGGAATACTAGAGAAATGCTGAACATTTTAGAAGATATTGATGTAATCGGTTATGAGGTCATGAACTTAAAATCAAAGTTCATGCGCCGGGAATTAGGAGCAGCAGCAACGCTTGAAGAAACTGTTATGGAATATCTTGACCGGCACCCACTCCAATCAATGAGCCTGCTAAAAGACATGATGATGACATTTGATATTATCAATCCTGAACTTAGAAAACAACGTAAACTTGATATTATGCGTTTGTTCCCATTCGAATTAACCGAATTCTTCGATCGTGTTACAGAGGATTATAAAAACATCCAATCCTTCTCATTGATGTTTAGTGAAATGATAGTCTTCTCCGCATTCATGGTCCTCGCTATTTTTGGGTTAATTGCAACGCCAATTGCTTTGATAATCCCTGCCATGATGGTCATTGTCTCAGATACTTTGTTTAAATCGATGTTGTTAAACAGCATATCGATGAGGATGTTTTACAGTTACCAGCAATCGGAAATGGAAAGTATTGAAAAGAAAAACAGCCTCAAAACAGGTTTATTGCTTGGATTCCTTGTTTCACTTATCTTTGGTTTTTTTACTCACTCATTCACATACCTGATCGTCTGTGTCGTTGTAGGCACGCCTTCCCTTGGATATATGTTCAGTTCAATTTTAGGAGTGGTCAGTGTAGAACAATACACTACACCCATGTATCTTCACACCTTAATACGTGAATATATCTCAATGGTTTCTGCAATAAAAAAAGAAACGAATAACAGTTCAATGATTCGTGCATTTGTACAGGGTATTGAACATGGGTATTATGGTAATCTTCGTGATATAATCCTGCCATTATTGCAAAAAGTAAAAATGGGAGCAACGATTGATGAATCTTTGGACGAGATATATAAAAAAGCATTCGCAGAGTCCCAGATAATCAAACCATACTTGTTTTTCATGAACAAGATCATAGATGTATCAACAGTAAAAGGGGATAAAACAGAAACAAAACCCGCAGAACTATTTGATGTGATATTCAACATCTCATCTCAAATCTTACGTCCACTCGCACTGCGTTTCGAATCGATAATAATTACCGGGGTTGATAAAGCCACATTCACAGGAGTTATCAACGGAATCACAACCGGTATATTCGTAATTCTCGGTAAAGTATTCCAGAATATTTTAATGAAAGGATTTTCAAACATGGGCTCTCTGATAGACGTGAGTGGAGCAAGTACCGGTGGAATGAGTTCCTGGATCTATGACTTTATGACAGGTATGATAGGACACCTAACCGGTGCAGATCTGATCGCCGCATCCCTTGTATCGCTGAGTGGTACATATCTGGGAGTGTATGCATTTCAGTCGAATCGTACCCGGGCATATATCGCCAGTGTCGTCTCCGCAGTTGTGACTGCATACTTCGGATTCATATTACTGGAAAAGATGATAGGTATGATGCTAAACCTTATGTGAATTAAGCAGAAAATCCCCTCTAAAGAAGATATGCATATATTGATGATTTTGAAGGAATGATACAAAATGAATGAAATTTTAGGTGCAATCTTTTTTGTAATTGGTATAATTGTGCTCGCATGGTTATGGTACATACCAAGAAATCAGTATACCGATGATGACGGCACTATTCAAACTACGTTGAAAGATTACGAGAAGAGATGATCATATATCAATATTCATTCAATCGGTCGGGCCCACCCCAATCGACAACCATTTTTGATATTTTTCATAACAATATATCCTTCAGTTTCCGTTTCATCCAAATTAACGGCATCGCCTATGGATATCTGATCGACGCATTCAAATAACTGAATACCCCCGTCTTTTTTCCTTATTGTAGCAAGAGATGCTGCTACAGAGTAACCTAATACTTCACCTATTTCATGCATTTTTTATACGTACCACCTTAATAATCATTACCAATTCAAGTAGCCTCTGAAATATAGTAAAAATATATAAATATTTCGGATAAAAACACCTTTTTTTATGTCATCTTTTGATTTCTGCCACCTCAATCCGCGATAAAATATCCATTGTTTCAATATCGTTATTTCCAATCGAAATTAAATTATTCATTTCAGCGCCAACCTGTTCCAATACACCTTTTAAACCTACAATAAGTATTTTCTTTGTTCCCACGTAATCCCTGCTGATAGTTAGGATTTTATTGATAATATTTGTCGAATAATCATCCGAAATGTAAAAAATAAGAACTGCTTTCCCTTTCTTAATACCGTTTATAACTGTCAACCCGGTAATCGACCTTTTACCATCCACAATTACATTTTCAATATCCAACACACTCAAATCCAGATCAAGTTCGATCTCAGGTTCACTATTATGAGAATCCACAGTGTCAGTGCTATCATTAAAATCCGGTCGTTTTTCAGCATCATGTGAAACAAAACCATCTTTTACCTTTATCATTCTACTATCCGAATCGTATTCAAGAACCCCCCATTCTATCAATTTCAGGAACAGATCACCTATTATTTCACTGCTCCAGTCTTGGGGTGTATCTTCACTTTTCTTTAATGTTTTTACCATTGCCGATGCACATAAGAATTTATCACCACATGATACCCGTCGCAGATGCTTCAATATTTCATGGATCAGTGCTACTTTATCGTAACCTCTGCCTATATCATTTTCATCCATATATCGCACAACTTCACCAACAGATGCCATTGGATTTTGAAAATTTGAATTGATGATCCTTGTATTTTCATCCACACAATCGTTTTTTATGATCTCATCAAACCTGTTCTTGATCTCGTGTGCCGATGTCACGCATAATTCAACACCGCCATAGGGTTTCCATTCAATACCTATTGATCGATAGTATTCTCTGGCAACCTCATTCAATCGTTCGTCCAGTATTGTTTTTCCCATTAAATTACGGACATTCTCATCAATTGTTTTCGGATCAATGACCCCACATGCTTCAAGTCGCTTATGATATATTTCATCCATTCGATCAAACTGGACCATATAAGGATATGAAAACGTGTTCGGATCTAAAATAAATGCCCTGCCCGGTTCCAATACAGTCATTATCTGAACCTGATCTTCATCAAGCATCATACTATCCATCAAAATCTTCTTATCTTTCCCCGACGCAACCCGGAAAGATATCTTTTTTGCCGTATTTAATATAGCATCGTCATACAACGCCGAAGGTGACTGGTCAATCAGCATAACTCCGGTATCGTATGCTCGAACCTCCTTTAACAACTGAGAAACAACTTTGACAGAACTGTTCTCTTTACTATTCATTTTAGAGATAGGAATATTCGGAAACAATCGATGTGCCTCTTCAATTATAATTTGATGTTTCAACTTTCCACTCTGTGTCCCATTTATCTCAAGCCACTCAAAGCATGAACTCAACAATACTGCAGTAACGAAATTCTTCATTTGCTCATCCTTGATCCAACTCAAATTAACAATGATATTGGTATTAAGCAAATACTGTGGTGTAAGCCCATCCTTTACATCGAAACAATGTCCGATCGATCCTTTTGTAAATGGTTTTAATTTTCGGATTAGAGCTTGCTTTAACCACTCAAATGCCTGCCCCGGTTGCATCGGGTCTTCGTGTTCTGATATTAAATTCAAAAACTCCGAAAATGTTGGATTCTCGTAATTCTCATAAAGCGAATACAACACATCAACTAAAACAGATGCCTGGGGTGTAGAGAGATCATTACCAAATGCAATTGAAAAAGAATTGATTATTCCTTGTATATGTGAATCCACGCTCACATTTCCAGGCACAGTAAATGGATTGAAAAGAAGGGATACGGCGCTTTCGGGATTGGACAGTGATATTACTTTATGCTGTGATTCAATGTCGATCCCATGTGCAGAGAAATCATACAAACCCGCCAGGTTCTTCCATTCACCTTTGGTAGGTTCAATTACAAATACGGAAACACCTGCGTTGATGAGCGCATCTGTGATCATAAAACTTCCATTTGTTTTCCCGGTATTCGTTGCGCCGACTATCAATGTATGTTCCGGTTTCATCTTTAATATAGCATTGTAAGACGTCGTTTCAACATTTCCAATAACCACATCATATTTTGACTCTGTTTCGTCACTGTGAGCAAATATGTGGCGTGGCGGTACTGTAAATTCAACACTTTGTTTTTTAAGAACAAGATTTCCACCATTTAACTCGATCATTTTGGCAATTGTGGCAACTGATCCTATAGGATACGTTCCATCCATTAACTGTCCTGTTGAAATGTACTGTAACATCCGTTTTTCAGAATCGATATTTGTATCACATGATGTAATTGCATTTGGTAACATTTTGAGAATAGATTCAATTTCAGGTACATCCGGTTCATCAACAAATATGATAACCTCATAAACAAACACCAGCCGATTATTCAATATATCCTCTTCCTGGTTTTGAAGAAGTGTATATGGTCCAAATGACCCGAAATGAAGTTCACTTGTTGTAGTCCGCTGATCAAAAACAAGACCATCAACCTGCTGCATATTTTGTGAATCGAGATCTTTTCTAAACAGATGAATTCGCCTATGTAAATTTTCTTTTAGATCGATCAACTCCAAATCATCAACCCTTCTCACTCGTATCATGAAATCGGGTTTCGCTTGTGATTGCCCCAACTGTTCAGCCATGTACATCGTAGCGTTGGTAATAAATTCGTCCCGCATCTCAGACATCATCTCTTGATTGATCTTGGCAGGACCTGACAGGTTTGTATATTGAAATTGAGGTGTGGATCGTAGAACAACAGCACTGTTATGTGTTGAACGGTCAGGTGACTCCGTATGGAACAAAATGTTGTGTCGTGAAAGGATCAAAACCGCTTCTGCAGTCCAATCATCATCAAAAGAAAGAATACTAAACGATTCGTTTTTAAAATTCATCCGGACAATGATATTGTCTGCATGAGCCAACAACTGGGATAAAAGTGAGATTTTACTTAGATTCGAAGGTACGGTTTTTATGATTATTTCGCCTGTCGGAACAGGCATTTTAAGTTCAGTTCTGATCCAATTGAATATATTTTTCAGCACAAATGTTCCACCTTAAATTATTGCCATAATATTTTAACCTGTTTTTCAATTTATAAGTATTTATTTTAACCATAATATTTTATTGTACTTCCCTTAATTCAAATGCCAAACTGTTGCAACGCCCCTTCAAAATAAATAAAAACCCGTATCGCGATATTTTGTACATAAGGTATTGTTATAATATACAAAGATAGGAGAATCCCAAATGTTGTTGTCTGTATCGGTCGCCAGTATAATCTGATCTCCGGCTCGGGTGTCAAATTCGTTGTAGTGTGTATTTTTTTAGAGATCGGATAATATAATCTGCATGGGTGTCCGGTTCCGTACATCAGAGCGGTTTTAATCCAGCGCGTGACAAATGTTCCTGTCAGGATACCGTATACCAATCTTTCAGACGGAAACATCAGATACACAATACTTGTCAGCAAAATAGATACAATAATGCCAATAATATACGATTCTTCCTTGCTTACGGCATTTTCATAATGTGGTCTTTGTCCCCTGTAACGAACTTTTTCATATAAACTCGTCCCGATCTTAAAGAAAAATAGAAATTTCCCTGCGATTATGCATGATAACGGGATCAATATTAATCCAATAAATCGTAAAGACGCATAAAAATCAATCATTCTTTCCGTGTACATGAAACTGTAAAACAGATACACTATAGTTCCGACTAATGTTCCTGTATAGATTGCTAAATTTTGCTGAGAGCGCATAGTATCCCCTGTGGATTATTTTTCAGTTATTTCAACAAAACTTAAATAGGAATATTAAGTTAAAAGTCTAACGATGGCATTACGTGAATCAACTAATCTATTAATTGACATGTTCGAAGAAACAGTAAATATCGCGTTCTTCTTAACTGTAGCAATGAAGATCATCGATATCATGCCTGTTATGGGATGGATGTACATCTCCGCAGCACCGCAAAAACTCATTAAATTCGTATTGGAGAGCGTGATATAATTGGTCCTCATTACAGGAATGAAATGGATATTCGATACTGCCGGAAGGCTTGCCCTTTTAGCAATAACAATATCCTTTTTAATTAGTTATGCGTATAAGATGATCGCCTATGCACTTGCAGTTCAGGCATATTCCATCATTAATCCACTTGGGATCGATCCTCAGATAATGGGGTATAGTGTGCCAATCCTGAACCATTTCCATCTAAAAGGTGTGGATGCTGCACAGCAGATCCTGTCAGTGTTCAAAGACTCTCCATGGTGGTGAAAATGTACTCAGCAAGAACCAATCACTCCAAAATATCTGTACTCGACATTTATAATGACCTCATTTCACTGACATATCCCATCATAATGATAGCAGCAGGTGCAGCAACCTACAAGATCATAATCGATTCAACCCAAATTGCATACAGTAGTCTCAATACACAAATTTCCAATATGGGTACAACACTGACAAATTTACTTACAGAAACAATGTGATAACAAATGCCAATGCAAAAAGTCGTAATGCTTGCAGTCGATCTGTTATTGATAGCGGGTCTGTTCGGAATGGCAGGGTATTATTACACTACCAACGAATTATCTGCAGGATCGTGGTATATCATCCAGTATGATGTCGATACAGTAGCCACTGCAATCCAAACAGCATCGACTGGGAATGGAATCGTCGGTATGACATTGACACTTCCTCCGCATTCGTATCTGACATTGTACAATGACAATAATATAAATCCGAGTTATGCAATGGTAACAGGCCAACTCTTAAACAGCCAGAAATCTCTTGAATGGGTAATTGCAAATACTGTGATCGAAGGGATAAAAAAATATAATACACTTGGATATGTACAGGGACCAATGGTTGCAGGTCTTGCATCTGTGTTCAAGCATATAGTTGAACAAAGTGTCGTTGTATCCCATACTCAATTAACATCACCGGCAATCTGTTTCACACTTGACAATTCACTTTCGGATAATTCAAAACAATTCAATTTGACACTTGATGGTACGCAAAAAGTTGCATATTTTAGCACTTATAATGTACCGGTCGTCGTCGTCACAATCGAATAGGCAACAAGATGATAGAAGAAGTAAACCGCCAGTCCACAATGATGTGGATGTACGTGATCGTAGTACTGATCGTAATAATGATCGTTGGAGCATATGAGATCACAATGTCTACTCCAATTGGTTTAACTCAGGCATCAATTGATGCAAATTTTGCATCAAAAGCCATATTGAAAGGTGGAATAACACATACTGCGGCCATTGTAGCCATGCCAAAGCTTGCAGGTATAAACAAATATACAGTTGAATATGGTACTTTTCCGGGCGGAATTGTTGTCGGGAATGATACACGAGAATATCGATACAGGGTTAAAATCGATGGACTTGGACTTACAGAAGATTCGGGAACAATGTACTTCCCTTATGCCATCCCATTGGATACATTCGCCCCTTCAATTGGAACAATACGAAGTGGTACTGTTAAAGTCATCTATTTTGGAAATGCCTATGACACACATTCATATCCTGTCGCAGCAATTCGAAGTTTAAGTCCTGGCTTTAGAGGTCCTTTCAATCAAATAATTGACTTTGAGCATGTGATATAAATGAGACTAATAGCATATTTGATATCCCTGATATTCATTGGAATACTGATAGCAGCAACTACAATGGCATATACAACATTGCTCTTAAACGGAGAACGCAGCGGTTTTCAACAGGCTGCCACTGTACTTGATACAGGTATTGTAGCAGATTATGTTGCTACTGAAGTAATGGCATTCAGTGATGGAACATTATCAGGCAATTCTCCAATCATAAATACAGTGTATATGGTCAGTGCACGGGACAAAGATGGAAGTGGTCTGATCGATTTTGAGGATCGGGTAGCTGCGATAAATTCCGGCATGTTCAACATAGATTCATCTGATATAACGATTAAACTCAATGATCCGGATAAAACATCCATCTCAAGTATTTCCCAATCAATCAAATATTCAGCATCGACCACAAAGAAATGGGAAGAGGAAAGAACCGGTATATTGTGGTTTAGACAAATATCCCTGGATAACCTCTTAGCCAGGATCGGACTTAACTCAAACAGTTTAGTTGGTACATTTAGTGCTTGTTTTAGTGCAATAGAATGGTTATGGGATTACTTTACCTCAAGTGGACAGGACGCTGTCATTGGGCTTGAAAGCCTGTCCGGTGTGACCTATGGACTCCCCTTTTCATCAACGCCGGCAGTTATCAAAAACGCCAATATTGTGTATACGATCCCTGTTGTCATAAGTGAAGCGAATACAACAGTCTATGATTCTACTGCTGCACAGCTACAAGTACTGAAACTGGATTCATTCATAACATTTTATGATGTAAAAGAATATATCTCGGCCGTATCGACAGAATGGGAGAATTGATCATGTTCACTAAAAAAGTAAAACAGGCATTTGGAGAATACACACCCGCATTTGATGCGCTGTTGAGTATCACAATACTATCAATAATTACAATTGGTGTTCTTTCAGTTCCATCGGCGGATTCGTATATGCAAGATGTTCATATCGATATACTTACAGTACAGGCACGCCAGATTGCCGTTCCTGAAACACTACTCAATTATCCTGATCTGGGAGTATTATATGAACTTGGAAAATACGATATCGGTTCGACTCCTGCATATCGCTCAAATTTTCGAGACGGCGTCATATCCGGTTCAAGATCATTCTTGATCGATAACGATAAACTTGCAATCTCACCCGATATTGCACAACAATATGAGTTTTATGTTACTTTTCCACAAGATTACTCACCCCCACCAAACCTTGCCAATTCCCCGGGTGGTTATGGCCTATGCTGGATCATGCATCCTACAACAAACCCATCCAAACCACTAAATTATATCGTGATAAAACATTGATGCGGAGATTTAAACGTGAATATGAAAGAAAATGTTTTGGAAACTTATCCACTATTACCACTTGATCTAATGGATCCGAATGACTCGACCAATTACACCTGTAACATTACAGAAGGAAGAGATAACATCGATAATGATCTGGTACTAACACTTAACATTTCATGCCTTGGATGTAAGAAAAATATTTGCGGATTGAATGAATATGTGTGCACCACCAACATTGCACGGCAATTGATGGATGAACGTAAATATTCGTCAATGATCATCGAAGGAAAAGGATCAAACCAGATCTTCAATAACGACCAGCTCATCAAAATCTACCGCCTTGTCAGAATATACAGTAAAATCACTCTTGTAACTAAAACCGAAGGGTCTGATCCTGCCTGTGTTAAATGTCATGGATATTTATCGAAACTCTTTGCCACATTCAAAGCAATGGTCATTGCCGACCCGGGATTTCTTTATAAGAACCGCAAATTCCTAAAATCATATTCTTTTGCACTTTGTGGTACATGCGGCCAATCCCTTCTGGATTTCGTACATCATATTGAACATGAATTCCATTCTATTGATAGTGAATGGTGTGAAACTATCGATGAGATACAAACATTCAAAATTGATTATTACAGCCCGTTCATTGAAATTAAAAAACATAACAGTACCGTTCTTATAAAAATGAAAAACGTGAATATTTATGAAGAACGGCGGGTTGGTGGATATATTGTCAAAACAGGAACTGAGAATTTTAATCTTGGAGATTCCACAAAAAGCCGTATTAACATGATGTTTCCGGTCGCGGAAACAGAATTTCGAAGACGGCAGAAAGTGTATATCGTAGATCTGCAAATCCCCCCTCATCTTGAACCTATTATCGAGAGCATGAAAGATTTTATCTACACCGATTCGGAAACGAAACGTATTATAAGATACACATTCCAGTCCGATCTATTAAGAGAAGTCATCAGTACAAAGATCAAACAAAAACTCCCATCGATCTTAAAAGAACATGATATTGAATCATTGTCAGAACATGAAACTGAAATTCTTCAGGAACGGGTAATCCAATATACCGTAGGATGGGGTATTTGGGAAATATTCATGAAAGATGACCTTCTAAATGAATTTTCAGCAATTGCCGGTTCACCTGTCAATGTCGAAACTTATACTGACGGAAAATGTAAAACCAATGTCGTTCCATCGATTGAAGAATATGAACGTTTTCTCAGATTATTGAGGATCAATATTCCGGTAGATTTTTTCAATCATGTTCTTGAAACTGTGATTGATCCCGAAAAACATCCAATAAAATTTAGCCGAATGCGCCTGACAATATTTGATAATCCTCTTGTTCAAAACTATACATTCATTGTACGAAAACATAGAAAAACACAACTGAGCGGTGGTGAATTATTGAATTTTGGAACGGTATCCCCTGAAATGTTGGGATACTGTGTAGCAATGAAACGTCGAAATAAATCCAATATGGTATATGTGGGTGATGTTGGAAGTGGAAAAACAACTGTCCAGTTCATTATAGACACGAAAGTTCCGATTGATTCTACTGTTATCACAGTCGGGGATATCGTAGAGCTTGATATGAGCGAGATGGGATTCAACAACGTTACTTTGTATGCCGACCGTCCCGGAGAAGAAGTGGTTGGTCAATCCAGACATACATTGATCGCAAAAACCCTGCGTATGAAATCCGATGTTGACCTTATTACAGAGGTCTTGACTGCTCAGGACACTGCCGCTTGGGTTCATACCTGGGTTGCAGGAAAAACAGGTTCAGTAACCTATCATGCATACAATGCAAACATGATGCTTATACGTTGTGCCGATGAACTCAGAGCTTCGGGAACAGTAGATCCTGCAACTAAAATGTCAGTGTTCCAAACAATAATCGAATCGCGCCGGATCCTGTCAACTGAAGGCTATAAATACAGAATCACAGGGATATATTGGGTAACAAATGAATTAACAGAACGTGGATATCCGGTATTATTGCCGCTGTTTAAGTGGGATAGTGAATCTGACACGCATCCTCTTGAAGAGAACAGGTTCAATGATATGCTTGCCAGTGATAAATTCAAAGAGGTGTTGTATAGTGTGGATACTGTAAAAATTAACGAATTTGAAAATGAGATGAAATTATATTCTGAAATGTGGCACGCGATCGGAAATGTCGTTTTAATTTTCAAGAATATTGGCATTTTCAATTTGATCGCAGCCGGTAAGATCGAACAGTTTAAAGCAGAAACAAAACTCTTCACCGATATTTTTGATGCTCAAGTGGATATGTTCAGGAAATCCGGCACCACTGCCTGGAATGAATTGCTTATGATTGCAAAACGTGAGATCTATACGTATGCGATAAATATGGCTGAAAAATTCACTCCTGAAAAAGTGGGTGATGTTTACGATCTGATATCAAAGTGTGAAAACAATGGAGGGAACTGAAAATGGAAGAACATGTCTTTAATTTTC
>JAUSPM010000142.1 GCA_030655675.1 Methanosarcinaceae archaeon
TGTCAAAGCCTGAAATATTGTAATAAAAAGACCTTGTACAACATTAAGAGATGCATCCACTAAATTTAATAATTCGGCCATATTTAACAGTGCTGCTGCTAAAAAGAATACTCCTCCAATTGTTAAAAGATTGAAAAATCTTTTTATCAGTTCAAACTGCAAGAATAAACGCGATCGTATGACATCTGCATCCGTAACCCTGAGTAAATTCGAAATTTGTATGAATAAGACTACAAGTAACAACCGCACTATTAAATCTATAAAATCAAACATTAAAACATTAGCCATATTTCACCTTTATTTGAGATCTCAATGCATTCATGTTGATTCTATTATTTGTGATTCTAAATATAAATTTGCAATAATATACTAATATAATCCCATCACTGTATTTTATACATAAAAGATTATCCCTTTTAGATTGCGATATTCAAACATTCAATTCCATTAATTCACGTTCATTGACTATTTCTTCCTTATCGCGTTCGAATTCAATTCCTCCGGTAGCGCGCATAATACCATCCACTCTCGCACTTTCATGAATCGTGATGGAATCTGCATTGATCTCACCAAGAATATAACTACCTTTACTAATATGTACCTTGCCTCTTGAAATAAGATTTCCATGGATCGTATTGTCCTTACCAATCACCATATCATCAATTGTCCTGATGCTACCATACAATGTTGTACCATTCCCCATTTCAAGAGATGCTGCACGAATATTACCAACAAGCCGGCACTCGTTCCCGATCACTGCGTGTGCAGGAACCCGGATGGAATCAATTGATATCTTAGAACCATTTGGTACAATCATCGCTGCGCCACTAATAACTTCTGAATTGTCTTCAAATATCTCATCAAGCGCCTTTTCAACTTCCTCGTCTTTGCCAAGTCGTAACAATTCACTGATGTACAGGAACAGATAAACCATAACTGGCACTGGATTTCTGATAACTATCCAGCCTTTTGCCTCAAATCCACCATTGATCTTCACATCGTTACCAATATCAAGATCGCCTTTTACGATCAGTTTGCCATTAATTGTGACAAACTCCCCAAGATAGGCGTTTATATTTGTTTTTACATTGCCGCCAATCTGTGACCACATATCAATCCGGACATCTGATACAGCAGTCACATCTCCGCTGACCTGTACTCTCTCGCCTAAGATGATAGAATTTGCTATCAGTCCATATTTAATGTCAGAATGATTACCAACAATAATATCCCCGTCCACAACGATGGTGTGTTCCTCCATATTAGTATTATTGGGAATTACAAATGTTTTTAAAAAATCTTCTTCTGCGATTGTTTCACACTCCGGGTTGTGGACCTTTACTATGAATTTAAACTATTCTCATATATGATGAGATAATTAATATATATAGATTTATCAAAAAATAAAATTTAAGCAATTCACTGGTCTTTGCCCCACCGTATATCGACTGCACCGCCTTTGTCAAGAACAGATATTTCATCAGGTGAGAGTAATAACTGCCCTGTGGCTATGAGTTCATCTGACTCATCGACTACCAGTACTTCCTCACCGGCACGAAGATTTTGATCAATACTAACAACGTGCTTTGCAAATGCGGTCTTTCCTTTGGATACGAAAGGTACGGCATCCTCACAAACAACAACTCTGAGGGCATCCTTTGGGACACAACCTTTCACCAATTCCGCACCATACAAACTCAATGTAAGCGTCCCATCCTTTGCCCTGACCGTTGCAATGCGCCGGTTTTCATACAAGATCTGTCGCACGCGTTTTGTTTTTGATAACTGGAAAGTCACACCATCTGGAAAAAGTGTCAAACCACAACCTTTACCAAATTGATAATCCGCCATTGTCCTTACTTGCGCAAGGTGTTTTTTGCTATGTTCCATAGGTGTTAAATGATAGATGAATGTTAAATGTATAACGGTCAATTTAGTGTGAAAATCGGATTTTTGATCATGAAAGTTCTTTTTATTGTGAATGGTATTTAAGCAATTCCGAACACCTTTAAATAATATAATGACCAATCATATTGTAGAGGAAACGGGAGTAGCTGCTTGTAAAGTATATTCAAAAAATTTACTGTAATCAAGCAAACCATTCATCCCCTCAACTAAAATGGCCCGTTTCCCCATTTCATATTATTTTTTTGCCGAATAATTTTCTGTATTTGTATAGATGTAGTTGGATGGCTGCGTAAATGTGATTGTTTTATCTGAAACTAAAAACAATGCAACCGCCGTCAGGCGGCGCTTCCCACATATACTAAATTGAATTATCTAAATATTTAGCAAAAAGTGTGCAAGAAAATGCTCACTTCGTTCGCATTAACTTGCACTATATATTAATAAAATATATACTACAAGAAAATCTTCGCTGATGCTCAGATTTACTTGGACTATATGTTTATAAAACATATCCGATTAAAAACGGAGACTTTTTATTATCTTCTGGAATGGTTCAGAAAACCACCGAGTACACAGAGAAAAAACAACAACCCTCTGCGTTCTCTGTGTCCTCTGTGTCCTCTGCGGTGAATATTTTTGGCATCATTTATTTTTTCCAGAATAAATTAAAAAGTCTCTATAAACGTTGAAATGCGCTGAGAGCGATTGAAAATTCGATGTATATGCAGGGCAACGCCGCGCTGCACGCGGGTTGTAGAATTGTTTTTATCATGCACTCATTAAACACTCTACACCAGCTAAACAAATACAATTTTTGTTCCACATCCATTGGAATAACTGGATATTGGAAAACGCCGCCCGTCACTCAAACAAATATCATATGCAGTGGCTTATTTTATAGATAAACAAACACTTTCACCCTGCTTGGATTTGGTATATATATATAAAAAACAATTATGTTTAAGAAAAATTAATGGAAATCGGCTCGTCTACAAACTCTATGACCTGACTCCTGAAGAGATAAAGATCGTCGAAAAATTCAATAAGGGGAAATAATATGGATTCGGAAAAGTCATTAATCGTCTTTCAGGATAAGAAAATAAGAAGAGTTTGGCATGATGAAGAATGGTTTTTTTCGGTTATCGATATAGCCGCAGTTCTGACTGAGCAAGGTGATGCCCAAAAAGCAAGAAAGTACTGGAATAAGCTAAGCCAAAGGCTTAGAGAAGAGGGTAGCGAAGTGGTGACAAATTGTCACCGGTTGAAATTACCTGCTGAAGATGGCAAACTAAGAATAACTGACTGTGCGAACACAAAAACAATATTCAGGATAATCCAGTCGATCCCTTCTCCTAAAGCAGAACCATTCAAGCAATGGCTTGCGAAAGTGGGATATGAAAGGATACAGGAAATAGAAAATCCGGAACTTGCACAAGACCGGGTCAAGGACTATTACGAGCTTAAAGGATACCCCGCTGACTGGATTGAAAAGAGGCTAAGGGGCATAGCTATCAGGCAGGATTTGACCGATGAATGGAAAAATAGGGACATTCAACAACAAAAAGACTTCGCTATACTTACAAATGAGATCTCGAAAGCAACATTTGACAAAACAGTAAGTGAATATAAAGAATTTAA
>JAUSPM010000144.1 GCA_030655675.1 Methanosarcinaceae archaeon
CTGGATATTATTAAGCGCAATTCTGTCAGACTTGAACATTTGATTGATTCGATCTTGTATTTGAGTATTGAAAAGTCTTGAAGTATGAAATATATATTTAAACCTCTCCAAATTACTGATGTGATCAATAAATCAATTTTGGATATGACTCCCCAGATAAAGGGTAATTCTCTAAAAATCAATAAGGATTTTTCTGATAATTTACCTCTAATTAAGGCAGATGAAAATCGAATTATGCAGGTTATGATCAATCTGATAGGTAATGCAATTAAATTTACACCATCCGGTGGAATTATGATCTCGGTACATGATGATGGTCATTACCTGCATGTTGCGGTGAGTGACACCGGTGTTGGGGTTCCTAAAAAGATAATTAGTGATTTATTTGATCGATTCTATCAGGGCGATGCTTCTACAAAGCGCAAATATGGGGGGACCGGTTTGGGTTTGCATATTAGCAAACTTATAGTTGAAGCACACAAAGGTAGTATATGGGCTGAGAGTGAAGAAGGGGTTGGGACAACAATTCATTTTACGTTACCTAAGTGAGATTGAACTCATGCGTTTATGATTTGTTTTTGTTTAGCTGGTGCAGCGTTGTTGTGCAGAGTGCTTAATGAATTCCTGATAAAAACGATTCTACAACCCGCGCATGCGCGGCGTTGCCCTGCATACACATCGAATATTCAATCGCTGCCGGCGCATTCCACAATTTTTAATAGTATATATTTTATAAACATATATTTCGAGTTAATTCGACCGTAGGGATGATTTTTTTCGTTGTATATAATCTATAGGATTATGTAGTTCAAGTTAATCCGAGTATATCGAGGATTTTCTTGTACACATTTTGCTGACGATTTCGATTATTCAATTTCGTATATATGGGACGCGCCGCCTGGCGGCGGTCGCATTGTTTTTAGTTTCAGATAGAATCATCAGATTTGCTCAACTATCATACTATATTTATACAAGTACGATTATTTTAGTTTTGCGTGTTTATCTGTACGCCACAAACGTTTAAAAAAAATGCGAGGGGTGGGATTCGAACCCACGAAAACCTACGTTATTGGATCTTAAGTCCAACGCCTTTGACCTGGCTGGGCTACCCTCGCGCCTATTGTATAACTCATCATGCGCGGTTCGAGATTTCAAACTGAGCAGGACATACATAATTAAATTACTGTATTTAATTATAAATACATTAATATTCATTTTTTCCAAACATTGCTATTTGTCAAAAGGCATCGATTACAATACACGATATGGTATAAAAAAATAATGCTAAAAAATGAATAGGGAGATGCAATTATGCACAATCTGTTAGATTGAGATGCAACATTATAAAGTAGACGACATACTTTTATTGTTTTGTAGTCTTTTTCTTAGTCGCGACAGCAGGCTTTTTCTTAGTTGCAACAGCAGGCTTTTTCTTAGTTGCAACAGCAGGTTTTTTCTTAGTTGCAACAGCAGGTTTTTTCTTAGCCGCAACAGTAGTCTTTTTCTTAGCAATCGTTGTTATATCTTTTTCAGAAACTATTGTAGCAAGTTTTGAGATATATTGTTTCTTTGTTGGAGCTTTTCTATAAGTATTGAACAAATCTTCTTCAACTGTACCTTTGACTTTAATATAATGTTTTTCAGCAAGGGATTTTAATTGACTAATATTAAGAGTTTCAAGTTTTTCTTTTAGACTTGTAGTTTTATCCTTAAATCCCTGTTTATTTAGAAAAACATCCCAACTATCATTATGTTGTAATTTATTGCAAGTATAACAAAGGCAAACACTATTTGCTAGAGTTGTGTTCCCTCCTTTTGACCACGCTTTTTTATGACCTGATACCATTTCCTCAAAACGGAGTTTTTTACCACATGCAGGGTTCTCACATTTATCTTTTGCATTTCTGTAAAGAATTTGTTTATCCCTTATACCTAATGTTCTTTTTGAATCTCTATCATCATCAAACCAACTCATAATAACACCGATTATAAATATTAATTACTTTGTTAAAAGTGTTTCTATATTGACAAATTAATTCTTTTAGATAAATTAAGGGTATTTTAGTTCGGTAATTGTATTTTAAAAATATGATATTTTCATATTACCCCCGCTCTACAATAGCCGTATGCTTACCCTCATACCGCTCCCCTTTATACACCAGTTCCCCATAATATGCCATCTCAATATGATCCAAACAGCCCCTCTACTCAATTCTATTTCCATGACGCTTTTTATCTGGATGGCTGGTGGTTTTTGCGGTACTTCACCTATCCGGGCAAGTTGAAAAACTTAAATTACTATTGGGGACAATGGAAAATCATGAAAATAACATTCCTCGGAACCGGTGTTGCAATTCCGCAACCTGGCAGGGTGCAGTCAGGCATGATAATTGAGATTGACTCAAAGCCGATCCTGTTCGACTGTGGCGGCGGCGTATTGAACCGTATATTCGAAAGCAGTTACAACCACACAGACATTGATACAATCGTGCTCTCTCATCTGCATCTCGACCATGTGGCAGATGTTCTGTGCCTCATCAAAGCCAACTGGCTCTGCGACAAGACCGATGTCACAATATATGGGCCGAAAGGTACCCAGCAGTGGATATCAAGTCTGTTTGAGGTTTATGGTTACATGCAGGGCAAAGTGGACATCAATGTAATAGAGGTCGCCGCCGGTGAAGTGTTCGCGCCGGATGGTGTCAATTGTGAGATCACCTGTGCATCAGGTGTGCACAGTGTGCCTTCACTTGGTTACAGGATCGAGTCTGGCGGCGCAACAGTTGTGTATTCAGGGGACACGGAACCATGTGATACTATCATGGGTTTGTGTGGTGTCGATGGTGTCGATGGTGTCGGTGGTGTCGGTGGTGTCGGTGGTGTCGATGTCCTGGTACATGAATGCTCATTCCCGATCGGATTCGAGGTTACAAATCACACCACGCCTGATATGCTGGCTAGCTATATTGGGGAGCACTGTCGGGAGATCAATGTCAACAGGCTCTATTTGACGCATCTATATCCTCACATGCAGGGGCATGAAAGGGAATCGGTTGAATTTCTACAACAGTACTTCAAAGGGGGGGCGCGAGTTGCCTTTGATCTGCTGGAGATCGAAGTGTGAAATGAAAAATGGGAATCGAATTGGTCAAGTTTACTCTGGGTAAATCGAGTATCAGCGAGAATTTAATTGGTGGGGGAGGAAGGCGCCGCCTGGCGGCGGATTGGTCATTTGGTGTTAAAGCAATTGTTTTTGTTTAACTGGTGCAGCGTTGTTGTGCAGAGTGTTCAATGGGTGCATGATAAAAACGATTCTAAAACCCGCGCATGCGCGGCGTTGCCCTACATACACATAGAGTTTTCAATTGCTTCCAGCGCATTCCACCGTTTTTTTGTAGTTATGTTTTATAAACATATAGTTCGAGTAAATCTGAGTGTAGCGAGGAATTTCTCGTTGTATATAATCTATAAGATTATGTAGTCCAAGTCAATGCGAACGAAGTGAGCATTTTCTTGTGCGGGCGGTCGCATTGTTTTTAGTTTCAAATCGAACCATTTCATTTGCACAGTCATTTTAAAATAGCTATACAAATACAAGTAATTTTACAAATGTGGTTTAAAATATATCTCAAAAAAATGATTTGGTAGCCCGGTACGGATTCGAACCGTAGTTGCAGGATCCAGAGTCCCGCATGATTGACCACTACACTACCGGGCTGCTACGAATGCATCACCTTAATTGAAAAAGTAGCATATTAATCCATCGGTTGATGCGTAATAATCGTTACAGGTTGTCAGGATTTTCTTCCAATACAACAGACCACCACCATTTTGCCATGTCTATGAGGTCTTTACTGAACTGGCCTGATAGCCGGTATTCTCGGTTTTTGTTACTGATCAGTCCTGCGCCCAGAAGTTTATTTCGCATTGAATAGAAAGACGCGCGTCCGATGTCGAGTTCTTTAAGGATTGACTCCCATTCATTTGTCTTGATCGGATTGCCTATTTTCTGTCGATCTTCAACCATCGTAAGAAATTTCTGTCCACGTACGGCAGTTGTGTCTTCCTGGAACAATCGGCGCATAAAACTGTAAAAAGGGTCTTTGGAGTGCGTAATGCGTGCATTTGCATCGGAACGTATTACAATAGTAGTAGCAGTTCTAGGTGCATCCTTAACAAGTGCCATTTATCTCGAACTCGTGGCAATAATCAGATAGCAATGGCTGTGGATCTGGAGTTGAGTGCCGCTTTGATCATATCGACATAATCTTCTCTTATGGAATATACGATTGGTGTCTTGTATGATTCCTTATGTGCTCTTAGTATTCCAAGTTTAGAATGGATGTATCCAATCATCGATGCTACTGCACTTCGACTAATATCCCGTTTTTTTGCAAGGGTTTCATAGATGGTGTCAACTGTAGCCTCTTTAAGTTTCAAAAAAACAGATAGAATTTGACTACGAACTCCATTTGCATCCAGTTCGATGAACTTTTCTAAACGTTGTTTTATTTTAGATCGGATGGAACTCATGAGTATGCCTCCCTAATTCAATCTCTAATTTGTTCAAAGAAGTATATATAGATTTGTAAAATAATTATTGATGATGACATATATGCAATATTATTTTTAATCCTCACTTTTTAAATTCACTATGCCACAATTTCACATAACAATTGTGATATATTGAAAGGCATATTGTATCTATACAAATGGGTGAACTATATGATATATGGATATGATCTGAAAAATAATATTTTGTACATGGATGAATATCAAGTCCCTGCATACGATATTGAAACAAATGAAATGGGGGTTTGTAGTGCATGTGGTGCAAGTTTGTTGAGTATCAGTTATCACTCATTTGATGACAAATTGATAATTGTAGATACATGTCCTGGTTGTAATTCGATCTATGCACATGTCTATAATACTGATTGGACCTGGTTGGATGAGATTGTTATTTCTCATTTTTTTTCTGAAAATAATCAAGGGGGGGATGGTGGCAGTGGCATTATAAAAGAAAGGGTGGGTGCCAGTGTAAGTTTCCAATTATTAAATAGCATTCCAATGAAACAATTGCAAACAATATTCTCTCCTGCAGAGATCAATGCTATGTTTGCTCGTGCAAAAGGTGATGAATGCATACGTCAGTATCTATATAATGCACGTAAAAAATATGGCACTTTTGATGATGTTTTTGGAATAACTATTAATGTATGATTTTTTAATTGATCACTCAATTTCTCCTATTTATTGTTATAGTTATATATTAAATGTTAAATTATAATGAGGGTATATTTTCTACTTTATATTAAGTATTAAATTAATATTTTATAATAAAATATGTTTAATTATATGTAATTATATATTATTACACAAACATGGCTGTAATTATATGTTTTTACAATTATAATTAGTAATTATATATTATTACCTGCGAATATGTTTAATTTTATATTGTATATTTAATATATATTAAATAAATAAAGTGTAATTTATAAAAATGTAACATTGTACTTGTAAAAATTAATGTATATGTATTATGCACATTACAAAATTAGTTTGTAAGTATTGTGGATTATAGTGCTTTGTTAACAAATCAGAGGCATTTTAATAATAAAGTTAATAAATAATTACCAGTGGTAATATCTATGTGTTGAATATGTTTTATTTTTGCTATTCTGGTCACAAGTGGCAATCTTGCAACGGTATTCACATAGTATATATGTATGGAATTCACGATCTTGGATTTGCAGTGTTTGACTCAACTCATCAATTACAGAGTATATGGGAATATGCATTTTATGACCCACAACCCCCTTATTATGTGCAAAAAACAGTGTCGAATGAGGTACTCATAAAACATGGTATTGTAATACATATAGTATATGGGAATATGGGCCCAGAAAAGCGGTCTAAACGTTCGATTTTGCCTATGTGTCCTTTGTACAATTATGGCTGCGTAGTATAGACTAAACGTATCAAATATGTAATTATAAATATAGTCTTATATTAACAAACATTATACAAATTTGTATCCATCATCATAAAAAAATACGGTCTTTCAAATTTTATAATTTTATATTTATTACGTTATAATATTACTCACACTGCATTTTTATTACATATAATTTATTTTAATTAAGTACTTCTCTGCTAAATATGCATTATGTAATATATACATTACATAAAAATAAACATATACACTCTATGATATATGTTCTAAATTATAATATATGATTCTATATATATCATATATATCATATTATCCAATTATCCAATTATACAATTATACAATTATACAATTGTACTTTTATAAACTGGATATTATATTCGGTGTATTATACAATTTGAAATTAATTCAACACACATTTAAAATAAAATACTAAATATTCGATAAATAATAAATAATAAAATTTGATAATAATATCAAAAAAAATGTTGACAAAAAATATAGGAACTATTATTAAGCGTGTGATCAATTGGTGAAGCCGAACATGAGATTTTTAATCTGATGTTTGTGCGTATATTTATTTGATAATTTGTATTTGTTTACCTGATAAAATGTCGGTGCACATTTCAAATACCTAAAACCCCATGCAGCAACCTTGCCGCAGGCGGCATGTTCCATACCTACCATCCGCCCACATTCGCAAAATACGCAGTTTTTATGTAGGACAATCCATACAAAAACAGATGTGTTGACAGCGATTGAAACTTCGATGTGTATTCAAGCCAGTGGTGAAGAACGATGCCGCGCAACGCGCGGATGGTTGCGTCGTTTTTATTTCCAACTCATTAATCCACAACGCTACAACACAACTTTATACCAGATAAACAAATACGATAATTTTACTACAGGGTACAAAAATATCTCTTACTTATTGAAAAAAAGGCGACTTCTATGGATACTGACAAGATTTTATTATACTCATCTGTTTTTGTAATGATGGGTTTATCCGATGCAGCCATTCCAGTCTTGCCGGAACTTGCAGCAGCTAACCATGTATACTATGGTCCAATTGCATCTAGTTTGCTTTTTTCCTCCTATTTTTTAGGAGCGCTTATCACAATGCTTCCTTTTGGGATATTGGCTGATAGGTACGGTAACACTCGATTCATATTTTTAGGATTATTTCTGACCGTAATGTCAGGATTGATGATAATGATATCAAATGACCTGTGGATACTTTCTATCGCACGATTTATTGAGGGTTCGGCATGTGGCGCATTTTTTCCAGCAGCATTTTCAATGCTTTCCAATTTTAAGAACAGAAACCGAAGCATGGGCGAGTTCACTTTTCTACTGAACGCCGGACTTGCATCCGGTGTGGCCATATCAGGATATCTGGCAAAGACTGACATCAAAAGTGGAATATTGATCTTCACGATCGCTTCAGGTATTGTATTAATAATGGCTTTGCCTAAACTGATACACTCGAAACCATTGATTACCAAAAAGTCCCACAAAAAAATAAGTGAGGATATCTCGATCGAAGTCAAAAAAACAATGTCCACATTGTTTGATAATCGTTTTATCAATGTCTGGATACTTTCGTTTATTCTATTCGGATCTACCGGTATCCTTGTGGCCTATTATCCGGATTACAGCATGGGTGTATTGACAAAAGCAGAACTTGGTGCTGCTATAGCCGGCTTATACGTGACTGCAATGTTTGCATCCCTCATAGTAGGCAGAACATCGATAGGGCATAATGCTATGATACGCGCCGGAATGGGAATTTCCGCAATTGGAGCCCTACTTGCGATACAACATCCCATGTCAGGATTTATAATTCTCGGCGCCGGTTCAGGTATTGCAATGGTGGGATTGCCTATTGCAGCATCTCACATGGATACAGACCGTGGTCTTGCAATGGGTTTGTTTAATACCTGCACATATGGTGGTCTTGCACTCGCACCGCTTATTGCAGGTTTGTTCATAGGTCAATTTAGTTTTGAATTGATCTTTTTTGTAAGCGCACTGATCTTGGGCGCATCAATATTATTGCGAAAAAATAGATAATATTTTGATTTGAGTTTGTCACAAGGAAAGTCGATATATTCTTTAAAATTTGAGTTTAAATCCCAGATATATGCAAACTCAATCGTTATTTTGATCTTTCATGGTTTCTACGATCATATCGATATATCCAGAATAATCAGTAGTTACATCTTTTATAACTACACAATATTTTCGCTGCCCTTCAATCACAAAATTTCCGCGACTAACAAGTAAATTCCTTCTTGTGCCATCCTTTCTTAAGATTACAGTTTCATATGGCGTACAGTCACCTGCCTGAGCTTCTTGCCATCTCTCCAGCATAAATTGAATGTAATCTTCAGGTATGAGCCCCATAAATGATTTACCGATATATTCCTCTCTTGTATATCCGGAAATTTCAATACATGCATCATTGCAATACTCAAAAATTCCTTCGTTATCAATTACAAATATGCCATCATAGGACATCGAAACTATCATATCAAGATAGTTTTTCGTCTCCATAAGTTCTTTCTCATACTCTATGCGCTTGATATGTTCCCACATACCGTTCATAAGTAATGTCAGCTGCCGTATATCCCGATCATCATACTCATCTTTTTTATTGGCTACAGATATAGTTGCAACAATTTTTCTTTTGTAGAACAAAGGTACACCCATAAATCGAACCAATGGAACGTGACCATCAGGGTAACCTTTTTTGTTTGGATGAGGTGCTGAATAATCATTAATAATGACTGGTTTTCGCTGTCTTATAGGCTCTGCCCCCAGTCCTAGTTCCTTGGTTACAAATACAATTTGATTTCCAATCTTGCAATCTTCCATAACATGTGTTGAGAATGAAAGTACAGTTTGAATACTTTCATCTTCATTAAGAGTATTCAGGTAGCCAATTTTGCTTCCGGTAAGTTTGATTCCTTCTTCAAGCACAAAATTTGCAATTTCATTGATCGATGTATCTTTCATCTGGCTAATTTTTAATAAAGCTGCCAGACGGGCTTCATTAAGATTTCTCTCCATTTCAGCCTTTTTGCGATCTGTGATGTCGCGTATAACGGATACAAGATACTCTTTATTATCATAGGTCACAAGCTTGTCACTTGCTTCAATTGGAAAAGTTGAGCCATTTTTTCGTACATTTATGCCTTCACCTGGGACAGTGCGCGTATCATTTTTTACAGTGTCAATATAATTCTTCCATAAATCCATATCCGAAAAAGCATTTTCAATGTCTATAACGCTCATGCCAATCAGTTCATCACGAGTGTATCCAAGACTGCTACATGCTTTTTCATTTGCATCCAGTACAATGGCTGTTTCTGAATTTGTAACGAATATAGCGTCATTTGACTGATTGATCTGCTCTCTAAACAACTGCAACTTGTTGTTTACTTCTGAAAGTTCAGATGTTCTTTCTTTAACTATTATCTCAAGATTATCATGCAACTTTCGCAGTTCATTTTCGACATTCTTCCGCTCAGCAATCTCCTTTTCAAGTTCCTTTGTTTTTTGGGTCAAATTGTCGAGATATTGATTACTTATAATTGCGATAGAGATCATAACCCCTATCTGTTCAAGCGTTGACTCTCCGTCTTGAGACAACTCCTTTTTATTTTCACTTTGATATGCACAGATCCCAAATACCTTGCCATTTCTAAAAAGAGGCACCCAAATTATAGTTTCAATAGGACCAGTGAATATTTCCATGCCTTTCCATGGTTCTAAACGTGAATCCGAAAAAGGGTCCTGCACGACAACGATCTTACCTGTTTCAAAGGCTTCACCTGCCGGACCTGAAAGGATTGAAGCGTCCGCTTTATTTACCATTTCAGGATAGTTTTCAGGCAAATTATAAGAAGCAAACATATATGCTTCGCCCAGATCATCGATCTCAATAACAGTGCCAAAAAGATAATCTAGATTATCACAGGTAACTTGCAAGATCTCCTTTATGTACTGTTTGGGTGGCAGCATTACATCAATTTTGGTAAGTGATTGATTCAAACTTTGCATGGTATTTTACCTATTTTGGACGTTTTAATGATGGATTTACGATACAATACATTTCAGGATCACCGGTACTTGCAGAAATACACTTCCCGCATTGCGTACATTGTCTTATCTCATTTTCTCGTCCTGCAAGTGACTTGTTCACCAGTTCATAATCCGCCACCTGTGCACGCCCTATCGCGACAAGGTCTGCTTTACCGGACGATATAATAGATTCTGCTGCACTTAATGACAATATAGAACCGACTGTACAAACCGGTACGGTGGCATATTGTTTCAGTTCTGCAGCAATATCAACAAAAGGTTCCTTGCCCAGGTCCGGCGCAGGTATGATCTTTTCTGCAGACTCATAAACACCTACTGAGACATCCAACATGTCCATTCCGGCATGCTCGAGTATTGGAATGATCTCTTTGTAATCAGATGGTTTAAGTCCACCGTCAACAAACTCATCACCACTGACGCGCACACTAATTGCGATCTTAGAACCGAGTTTTGACCGGATACCTTCCAATATCTCTACAATAAGTCTTATGCGGTTTTCCAGACTGCCGCCATAGTCGTCCTTTCTGTAATTTGAATAAGGTGATAAGAATTCATTGAGCAGATAACCGTGCGCCGCATGGATCTCCACAACTTTAACCCCCGCATCTGCTGCCCGAACTGTAGCATTGATAAAATCATTACGTACACGCTCGATATCGGCAAGTGTCATTTCACGTACATGGTAGTTTGGATCAAATTGTGACATTAAAGGACACGGTATGGCACTTGGTGCGATCAGATCGTGTCCGGTCACTGCATTTAATGCCTGGCGTCCGTAATGTATCAATTGCACTGCAGGAACCGCACCGTTCTTTTCGATCTCACTGAAAAGTTTTGAAAGACCGGAAATATAGCGATCATCATCAATCCGCATCACACGATCAAATGCAACAGAATCTGACGATACCACTATTGCGCCTGTGAATATCAAAGCACAACCACCCTTTGCTATCGCATTATAGAAATCGATAAGTTTATCGGATACTGATCCGTCAGCGTTTGAAAAATTTGAATGATATGCTGGAAAAACAATACGGTTTTTTAGATTAATCTCTCCAACATCAATTGAATCAAAAACGTATGGATAGTTGATTTTTTCTTTCATAGTATCAATATCTTTTAACTGGTTCGTTTTATTTTCCACTAAATAAACATCCCTTTTTTAACAAGTCAATAATTTGGTAATCATTACTAAAACATTTGATATATTTAAGCATAATTGATATACAATATATTAACTTATATATTTTCGGATAATTTTTAGATATATTGGAATAAATCAGAAAGCATGAAGTGCTTTTTCTGAAATACATAATGTCATGCTTTTTTGAGTGTAATCCAGAATACAGACCCTTGTCCATTTGGATTATCCTCCACACCAACACGACCCCCGTGTAGATCAATAATTCTCTTAACAATTGCAAGCCCAAGCCCCATTCCTTTGATCCCGCATTTATCTGTGCGCTTGAATCGTTCGAACAGATATGGCTTATCTTTATCCAGAATGCCGATTCCAGAATCGGTCACTGTTATAATCCAATCTATATCGGTATCCGTGATATCAACAACGATTTTATTTTTGTCTTTCCCATATTTTATGGCGTTGGACAAAAGGTTCATAAAAACCTCTTTTACCACTGGATTCACATTAACAAAACAATCGAGTTTTGGTGTAAATTCAATTATGATCTGTTTATTATCGAGTTCAGGTTCAAAATCACTTATCACATCTTTAATAATGTCGCACAGATCAATCTTCTGGAATTCGATATCATCAATAGATTCAAGTTTTGCAAGATGACTTGCTGTTTCAACAAGTTTAATAAGTTTTTCAGT
>JAUSPM010000162.1 GCA_030655675.1 Methanosarcinaceae archaeon
TGTATTCAGGGCAGTGGTGAAGGACGGTGCCGCGCTACGCGCGTGTGGTAGCATCGTTTTTATTTCCAACTCATTAATCCGCAACGCTACAACACAATTTCAAATCCGCTAAACAAATACAGATTTTTTATTAAATAGTATATGTGTAATCAAATATATCAAGGCACCCCAAGCGGGGTGAAAGTATTCATTTTGAAAAGATACTTATTAAATCGTACTGTTAAGTATTCTGTGAGTTCCCAATGAAGATCAAATCCCTCGACCTGCCGAAAAATATTATCCAATTCTACCTAGATTCCGGCATCGAAGAACTCTACCCGCCACAAGCCGAAGCGATCGAGAAAGGACTCCTAAACAACAAGAACATTCTTGCAGCAATTCCCACAGCATCGGGCAAGACGCTTCTTGCAGAACTTGCGATGTTAACATCTATTGCAAACGGTGGCAAAGCATTATACATAGTGCCGCTTCGCGCGCTTGCATCTGAAAAATATGATCGGTTCAAGGAATTTGCACCAATTGGGGTTAAGGCTGGCATCTCGACAGGGGATTTTGAATCAAGGGACGAATGGCTGGGTGCGAACGACATCATTGTTGCGACTTCCGAGAAAGCCGACTCGCTTCTGCGTAATGAGACCTCATGGATGCAGGATATTACAACCATTGTAGTTGATGAGGTGCACCTGCTCGATTCTGCCAATCGTGGACCGACACTTGAAGTTACGATCGCAAAACTCATGAAATTGAATCAGGGTGCCCAGATAATCGCACTCTCTGCAACTGTCGGGAACGCACAGGAAGTGGCAGACTGGCTCGGTGCAGAACTTGTTCTTAGCGAATGGAGGCCTACAGAACTGCGCGAGGGTGTGTTCTATGAAAATGTTATTTATTTTAGTGACTCACAAAAAGGGATTGATAAATCACAAAAACCGATCGAGCAAGCAACCAAAAATGTGGCAGTAAACCTTGTTCTTGATACACTCAAGGATGGTGGACAGTGTCTTGTGTTTGAAAGCAGCCGTCGCAATTGTACCGGCTTTGCAAAGACAGCGAGTCAAAATGTTGCAAAAATTCTAACTGATGATGAAAAAACAGCACTCGATGAGATTGCAAACGAGATTCTTGACTCCGGGGAGACTGAAACTGCCCAGGTGCTGGCAAAATGCGTCAAAGGCGGTGCAGCATTCCATCACGCGGGGTTGAACTCAGACCACAGGAGATTGGTTGAAACTGGTTTCCGGCAGAATAAGATCAAGATTATATCCAGCACACCAACACTTGCAGCAGGTTTGAACCTGCCTGCAAGACGTGTGATAATCAAAAGTTACAAACGGTACGACTCCAACTTTGGAATGCAACCGATACCCGTTCTTGAATATAAACAAATGGCAGGCAGGGCAGGGCGACCACACCTTGACCCTTATGGAGAATCTGTCCTTATTGCCGGTTCATACGATGAGTTTGCAGATGTTCTGGAGCATTATGTCAATGCCAATGCAGAAGATATATGGTCCAAATTGGGAACCGAAAACGCACTAAGGACGCATGTGCTCTCAACAATTGTGAACGGATTCGCATCGTCGCGCGAAGGACTGATGGAATTCATTGGCCTGACCTTCTTTGCACATCAGCAGGAAACATGGAGTTTGAAAGGTGTGGTTAATGAATGTCTTGAATTTTTGATCAAGCATGACATGATAATTGATGACAATGCACTGCTTCCAACAAAACTTGGACGGGTCATTTCAATGATGTACATAGACCCACTATCAGGATCAACCATCATTGACGGATTGAAAAATGCAGATGTTGTTACAGACCTTACACTGCTTCATCTGGTGTGCAGTACACCGGATATGCGGCAATTGTATATGCGCTCATCTGATTATGAACCTATAAATGATTTTGTCATGATGCACAGCGAAGAATTCGCTCACATACCAAGCAAGTCCAAAGAGATCGATTACGAATGGTTTTTGGGAGAGGTTAAAACCGCACTTTTGATGCTTGACTGGATAAATGAAGTGTCAGCCGAGAAGATCACTAAGACGTTCGGAGTTGGTGAAGGCGACATACACGCATTCTCCAATACTGCCGAATGGCTCATGCACGCAACAGCACAACTCGCAAATCTCACAGGTACACCGGGTGCTGATAAAGCCTATGAACTTGAGAAACGTATAAAATACGGTGCAAGCCCTGAACTTGGTGAACTTGTCGGAATCCGGAATGTCGGGCGTGTTCGTGCACGTAAACTCTATGATGCAGGCTTCAAGTCCAAAGATGAACTTAAACAGGCAGATGTTATGGTGATCTCTGGAATTGTTGGGCCTAAGACCGCAGAAAAGATACTTACTCAACTTGGAGTTACAATTGAAGACAGAACGAATGGAACTGTAGTAGAGTCTAAAACCATGGATTCGTTATTGGATGATGGTCAGAAAACGTTCAATGATTTTTAGTATCTGCATATCCAACAAGATAACTGCATAAATGTTTTTTTGTATTTGTGTATCTGATGAAATGTCGGTGCACATTTCAAATACCTAAAACCCCATGCAGCAACCCCGGCGTAGGCGGCATGTTCCATACCTACCATCCGTTCGTATTCGCAAAATACGTAGTTTCTATGTAGAACAATCCGTACAAAAACAGATGTGTTGACAACGATTGAAACTTCGATGTGTATTCAGGGCAGTGGTGAAGGACGGTGCCTCGCTACGCGCGGATGATAGAGTCGTTTTTATTTCCAACTCATTAATCCGCAACGCTACAACACAACTTTATACCAGCTAAACAAATATGTTTTTTTCAATCAGAAACTGAAACCAACCTAACCGCCGCAGGCGGCATATTTTCATACCACATGTCCTAGAAAAATACATTTAAATTTGTCAATTAAATACGAAATGATGAGAAAATCTTCACTGACGTTCATATTAACTTGCACTATATATTTATAAAATATATTTTATGAAAAACTTTATGTGTGCATTTGCTAATAAATGATGGGAAAACATGCCGCTTACGGCGGATTAACTCGGTATTAAAAATATCTAAAAATACGATTTTTAAGTCGGTTCCATATGTAAGTTTTAAACATGATGTTGACATATCAGAAGCAGAAACACAAAACAAGATATAATTACATAATATCATATAATCATAAAACAAGAGACGATAATCATGCTGTACAAACACTTATCTGATGTTACTGATGCAGAGATGGAAAAACTACTCTGTCGCGGGGGAGAACTTGCAGATGTTACTGAGACCGTGTCATCCATACTTTCCGATGTACAAGAAGAAGGCGATAGTGCCTTGATACGATATACAGAACAATTTGATGGTGCGAAACTTCAAATTACAAACATCGAAGTTACGAAAGAGGAGATCGAGGAGGCTGTGAGCAAACTCGATGATGAACTTATCCGGCACCTTGAAGTTGCAGCAAATAATATACGCACGTTCCATACTGCACAAATGCCGCAGAGTACCTGGTTCATTGAAGTTGCGCCGGGTATCGAACTCGGGCAGAAAGTGACACCTCTTAGCAGTATCGGTGCGTATATCCCTGGCGGGCGGGCATCTTATCCCTCAACCGTGTTGATGACAGTGATACCTGCAAAGGTTGCAGGTGTGAAGAATGTGGTCATGTGCACACCTCCGCAACCGGATGGTAGCGTGAACCCTCTTACACTTGCGGCTGCAAAGATCACAGGTGTTGATCATGTTTACAAGATAGGTGGAGTGCAGGCTATCGGTGCTATGGCATACGGTACCGAGACTGTGATGGGAGTTGACAAGATCGTGGGTCCTGGTAATGTGTATGTAACGGCAGCCAAGATGCAGGTTCGGGGAGTGGCTGAGATAGATTTTCCTGCCGGACCCAGTGAAGTGCTTATTATTGCCGATGATTCGGCAGATGCAAAAATGGCAGCATCCGATATTATCGCACAGGCAGAACATGACCCAAATGCGGTTTCGGTGTTGATCACAACATCCGTTTCTCTTGCAGAGAAAGTTCGGGATGAGGTTATGCGGCAGGCTAAGAGTACAAAGCGGCACGAGATCGTGGACGCTTCACTCAAAAATGCAGCAGTGCTTGTTGCTGATTCCATGAATTTGTGCATTGATTTTGCAAATGAGTTCGGGGCAGAGCATCTTGAGATCATGGTCAGTGACCCAGACTCGGTTCTGGATAGAATTGATAATGCGGGTTCCATATTTATCGGAAACTACGCACCTGTCTCGGCAGGAGATTATGCATCAGGAACAAACCATGTACTCCCTACAGCAGGATATGCAAAAATATATTCAGGACTCAATATCAACCACTTTGTCAAGTATTCAAGCATTCAGCGAATCGGGAAAGATGGATTGAATAGCATCAAGGACACCATTATTGCCATTGCTGAAGAAGAAGGACTTATGGCCCACGCCGATGCTGTAAGAGCTAGATTTGAAGATTGAATTGCCAATCTTCTTTTCGTCAATCGCTAATTATTTAATAGGTGAGCACATACAATACTTTAATAAGTTCAATTTATCCTTTAAAATAAACTTGGGGGAATTAAATGAAAATCAGAGTTGTAAGTTCAAGAGAAGAGATTCCTAGACTAAACCAAAATGAAAAGGTTATACACCTTGCATTCAGACCATCGAACACAGATATTTTTACACTTGTACAGACCTGCCCGAAAGTCGAGGTTATCCAACTGCCGGGTTCATACAGGCGCACTATTTCAAAATCGATAGAGATGTTCATGGATATGCAAAAAATACAGTTGATCGAAGGTGACGTTTGGGGACACAGAAAGGATATCAACGAATATTATAGCACCTCACCTGCAATCGCAGAAAAGATTAAAGAATTAAAATCAGAAGGTATGTCTGATGAGAAAATTGCTGAAAATCTGTCACGCGGTGGGAAACTCAACAAAGAGATATTACTCTATATGCTGAGCAAGTAGATCCTACTTTGAGCTCGTATCAAGATTTATGGATTGAACAATTCAATCCAATATATCCATTTTTTTGTTGAATATATTTTTAGATCATGTTTTTATAAGTGCAACTTTCGCTTATTACGTATACTGTTTGTTGCCTACGTATTCAAAATCCCGAAATTGCTACAATATACTATTTATTATATCAAGTCATTAAATTGCCAAACTACAATTTAGAGGATTTGTAATACCATGACCAACAAATACGGAAAAGTTTATCTTGTAGGTTCAGGTCCGGGTGACCCTGAACTTTTGACAATAAAAGCTCGCAGGCTTATCGATACTGCAGATGTCGTGATATATGACCAGCTGCCGGGTAAGGCTATTCTTGATTCGATTCCACAAAATACTGAAAAGATCGATGCCGGTAAATTTGCAGGAGACCACAGGCTTTCACAGTGGGAAACCAACGAACTTATCGTTGAAAAAGCAAAAGAAGGCAAGATGATAGTTCGCCTCAAAGGTGGCGACCCATACATGTTCGGACGTGGCGGAGAGGAAGCGGAAGTACTTGTTGAAGCCGGTGTCGAGTTTGAAGTGGTACCAGGCATCACATCTGCGATCGCTGCACCTGCCTATGCTGGTATTCCGGTGACACATCGTGACCATGCATCAATGGTTACGTTCATAACAGGACACGAAGACCCTACCAAAGAGGAGACTGCTCTTGATTGGGAGACGCTCGCAAAGTTTGATGGTACGATCGTCATCTTCATGGGCGTCAAGATGCTTGGACGAAACACAGGAGAACTCATGAAATTCGGGAAGGATCCAAAAACACCTGTTGCACTTATCGAACGTGGAACACGTCCGGACCAGCGCGTGACCATAGGAACCCTTGAAACAATCGCAGATATTGCAAAAGAACAAGGCGTGAAAGCACCTGCGATCACACTTATTGGCAATGTTGTCAAACTTCACGAGATACTTGGTGCACAGATAGTACAGTAATAAACTGCACTTTTTCAAAATTACAACGACAAATGTTAGACCGAAACTATATATCGAAATCTAAACCTGTTCTTGCCATCATGCGCCCTGAGAGTTACATCAAGGAGTCCGTGAAATTTGCAGAATCACTCGGCTTTGAAACGGTTGCAGTTCCGATGATCGAGATCTTGGATCAGGTAGATAGCGGGTTTGATGATTTTGTCAGACGTGTCATTAACGGTGAATCTGATTATGTCATTTTTACCAGCGCAAATGGCATTGATCTTACGCTCAGTAAGATACCTGATGAAGAACGGGATTTGTTTATATGTGCACTCAAACGTACAAACACTATCGCGGTCGGTCCAAATACTCAAAAAGCACTTCAAAAACTTGGAATTGATGACTCCAGCATGCCTGATATTTATAGTTCAGACGGACTTGTAGAATACCTGTGCCAGAGTGTCAACGGCAAGATCATTGACATTGCACGGAGTTCTTACGGTGCACCGATCCTGATATCAGGACTGGAAAAATGCGGCGCATCGGTATTTGAGACACAAGTTTACACCCTTGGGATGCTGGATGGGGATGAACAGAAAGGACTTATCGAACTTGCGATATCGGGAAGAATCACGGTCTTTGCATTTACAAGTTCCATGATGGTGCGTAATTTCTTTGCAAATGCGGATACAATGGGTGTCGGTGAGCAGATCGTAAATGTATTGAACGATTCTATTGTTGCAGCGATAGGTATTCCTACCGCAGATACATTGAATAGTTATGGAGTCGAAGTAGAGGTTATACCAGACAGATATACATTTGAAGCACTTGTCAATAAAGTAAAGGAATATATTTCAAATTGACTTTTATATAAATAACATTTATTTGGTGATAAAAAATGAGTGATTTTGACCTCAAATTTAATCTTGACCTTAGAATTGATGATAAAGCGATTGCACATTTACAGCAACGTTTGATAGATGAAAATGCCAATGCAATGCGTATATTTGTAAGCGGAGGCGGTTGCTGCTCACGTATTGAGATCACACCTGTTGAAAATGCACTCGCAGGTGACGTCACTTACGAAAGAGGCGGTGTGGCAATACATGTAGACAAAGCTCTGTTCGAAGGTACATCTTCGATCTCGATCGAATTTGATGAAAAAAAGGGATTACTCATAAATTTAAATTAACTCAGATTGACTTGGATTAATTTAAATTAACTTGAATGATATTCATATAAATTATATCTGGAGAATAACGATGATCGGAATTTCAAAACTTTACTGTGGAACTGTGGAGCCATCAGATGCTTTGAGGTATGAGCGCGATTCAAGTAAATTGCCTTCACATCTTTTGCAGTTCTCAAAAGACAAAAAACCTGTTGTGGTATGGAACATGGGCAGGCGCTGCAATCTCAGATGCGTGCACTGTTATGCCCAGTCCAAAGATATTGAGTACGAGGATGAACTGACCACAGAGCAGGGCAAGGAACTGATCGATGATCTGGCTGAATTTGGTTCACCGGTAATTCTTTTCTCAGGCGGGGAACCTACCATGCGAAAGGACCTTCCTGAACTTGCAGAGTATGCAAAGTCTAAAGGAATGCGCGCTGTGATCTCAACGAACGGTACGCTGATCGATGAGAAGATGGCAAAGGTGCTGAAGAAGATCGGCTTGTCCTATGTTGGCATATCACTTGATGGTATAAGAGAGACAAACGACAAGTTCAGGGGCATGCCGGGTGCGTTCGATGCGGCAATGGATGGGCTTCGCAACTGCAGAAAGGAAGACATCAAAGTGGGACTTCGTTTTACCATTAACAAGAAGAATGTGGCTGATATTCCGGCCATATTCGATCTTATTGAAGAGGAAGGAATTCCTCGTGTTTGTTTCTACCATCTTGTGTACGCAGGACGCGGCATAAAACTTGTGGAAGATGACCTGACACATGAAGAGAGCCGCGCGGCGCTCGATCTTATTATGGACCGGACAAAAGCACTGCATGACAAGGGCATGCCTGTTGAGGTTTTGACCGTGGACAATCACTGCGATGGCCCATACGTCTACCTGCGCCTGTTGAAAGAGAATCCAGAACGTGCCAAGGACGTGTATGACCTGCTTATGATGAATCAGGGCAATTCTACTGGCATCGGTATTGGTTGTGTTTCGTGGGACGGTTCCGTACACGCTGACCAGTTCTGGAGACATTATTCATTTGGAAATGTCAAGGACAGGAAATTCAGTGAGATCTGGACCGATACTAGCGATGAACTGATGGCCGGTCTTAAGAACCGCAAGCCGCTTATCAAAGCAAATGCCGACAGGTGTGCGAAATGTAAATGGTTCGATATTTGTAACGGAAACTTCCGTGTTCGGGCAGAAGCCATTTACGACAATGTGTGGGCAGACGACCCTGCATGCTATTTGACTAATGAAGAGATCGGGTACGACGACGAATAATTGCTAATTAGAGGCAGGGTGGGATTGGCACAGTTCCAATCCTGCCTTGTAAACTTTCTCTATTTGCATACCTTTCTCTATTTGCATACTTTATTTTTCATTTTATACAAAATTAAAACAAAACAAAATAAAAGCGTGATAAAAAATGTATCCACAACTAGCCATAGCAGCATATTTAGTGGTCCTATTCCTTACCCTGCGTGACATACGTATATTCAAGCGTACGCACCTCGCTTCATACAGGAAAGGAGCGATGAAAGGACTGGTGGCATCAACTGTGGTACTGCTTGGTATATTGTTTGTCGGTGTCAAACCGGATCTTGGTCTGCTTATTGTCCTTATAGGTCTTTACATAAACCGCAAGGGCATCAGGGAAGATGTATTCGGGGATGCGGTTACAATTGACCGATTGTTTGGGAAAACGGACTACCATGGTTCAGATATAAAGCAAGATTAAACGTGACATCGAGCCAACAAATGACCATATAATCCAAAAGGTATAAATGGAAAGGTTATCAATTAGGCGGTTATCAATATAATCATAATTAAATTATCATATTAAATTTAAATTTAAACTTAAACTTAAACTTAAACTTAAACTTAAACTTAAATCCGGAGATTAATACATGGGAAATATTAGACAGAAAAATATCAAGAACATATCATTTCGCTTATTAGAGAAATATGAAGGTATATTCACAGGTGATTTCGATGCGAACAAGCCTCTTGTCACAAAATACACCGATATTCAAAGCAAGGTTATTAGAAATCGTGTCGCAGGCTATGTCACACGAAAGATAACACACGTTCGCCCTGAATAATCCTTTAAGGCAGGGATATTATGTTCGAAGGGGTTTTACCGGCGCTTATCACTCCTTTTAGTAAAGATAACTCTATTGACGAAAATGGATTCCGGGAAAATGTCCGTTTTGTTGAGGCCGGCGGCATCTCAGGCATTGTACCCTGTGGAACAACAGGGGAATCCGCAACTCTTTCTACAGCCGAGCATGAGCAACTGATCGATATTTCAGTTGATTGTGCAAACGTTTCTGTTGTGGTCGGCACAGGTTCAAATAATACTGCAGAAGCGGTAGAACTTACAAAATATGCAGATGACGCGGGAGTGGATGGAGCGCTTCTCATATCCCCGTATTATAACAAGCCAAACAATGCAGGACTGATAAAGCATTTTAAAATAATTGCCGAATCGGTAGACATTCCTATACTTTTATACAACGTCCCCACTCGCACAAGTCAGGATATGCCGCTTGAAGTTATATTGGAACTTTCAAAGGTAGACAACATCGTTGGCATCAAGGAAGCGAGCGGGAATCTCGACAAAATTACCAGGATCATCGAGAATACGGCTGATGAGAACTTTTCGGTCATCTCAGGTGACGATGGACTAACCCTTCCAATACTCACACTTGGTGGCAGCGCCGTGATATCGGTTGTTGCTAATATTGTCCCTCAAAAGATGGTGGATCTATATAATGCTGCAAAGAATTACGACATTACAACAGCAAGAAACATCCATTATGAACTTGCACCGCTTATACGTGCGCTATTCAATGAGACAAATCCTATACCTGTAAAGCGTGCCGTCGGATTGATCGGACTTGCAAGCGGACACTTAAGACTTCCACTTGCGCCAATTAGCAGTGAAAATGAACGAATACTCATTGATGCGCTAAAAGACATAGGTGCTTTACATGATTAATGTAGCAGTAACAGGTGCATGCGGTCGCATGGGCGGTATGATCATCGAGAATATCGTAAAGACCGACAATATGCAACTTTCAGCTGCTTTTGATATTAACAATATCGGCAAGGATGCCGGAGAGATGGCACATGTTGGTGCACTTGGTGTTGCGATATCTGATGCAAATGACATTAAAACTGTTCTTACTAAAACAAATACTGATGTTCTTATTGATTTTACAATTGCACCTGCGACAGTTGTCAATGCACCGGCAGCAGCAGAATGTGGTGTGAACCTTATTATCGGCACAACAGGATTCACGGAGCAACAAAGGGCTGTTATCGATAATGCGATCCTGAACAATAATGTTGCAGCAGTCATATCACCAAACTATTCTGTTGGTGTAAGTGTGTTTTTCAACATATTGAAAGAAGCAGCAAGATCACTTTCCGATTATGATATCGAGATCATTGAAGCCCACCACAACCAGAAAAAAGACGCTCCAAGCGGCACTGCCAAAAAAGCGGCAGATGTTATTAGCGAAGCACTCGGCGGCAAGGAATACGTGTACGGACGAAACGGTCTTGCACCACGTGGCAAGGAGATCGGGATACACGCTGTTCGCGGCGGCGACATCGTGGGCGACCATACTGTCCTGTTCGCAGGGGATGGCGAGCGTATTGAGATCAAACACCAGGCGCACTCACGGCAGGCATTTGCAGGCGGCGCAGTTAAAGCGGCTGCATGGGTATGCGGCAAAGAGCCTGGAATTTATACAATGGATGATATTCTGGGATTTTGAATTGATTATTTCGTACTGACTTTCCCAGAAAACATATATTTTTATCTGAAATTAAAACCAATACAACCGCCGCAGGCGGCGTATTCCCACACCACCGACCCAAGAATATCCTTACTGATGCTCGGATTAACTCGCACCATACATTTATAAAATATGCACTACTAGAAAATCCTTCATATAAGTCGGATCAATCGCATTAAATGTAAAAAATTTGGTATTTGTATAGCTGATGCAGCACTGTGGTACAGAGTGTTTAATGAGTGCATGATAAAAACGATTCTACAATCCGCGCATGCGCGGCGTTACCCTATATACACATCGAATTTTCAATTGCTTCTAGCGCATTCCA